>CALBGO010000089.1 GCA_937894585.1 uncultured Eubacterium sp. | reverse complement strand
TACATAAAAAGGGCGCCGCACTAACGCTTTTTATTCGTTAATGCGACAGCCCCTTTTCTTTTTGTCGCAATTCTACTCCTAAAAGGTAAGAAATACAATTCCGGTTGTCGATGACTTCAACAGCTAAATGCAGGAATCTGCACTGAAACACGAAGCAGGTATAAGTAAGAAATAGATAGTTAATTATTAAATTATATAGTTAATATAAATCTGAATTTAATTCCGGTAAAAGAAATTCAATTCTGCCATTACCGGCGAAATGACGGAATTAAATTGATAATGACGGAATTATGTTTTATAATGCTAATAGAATAACTGAGAATGGAGAAGTAATGCGTAATTATATTTTTGAAAAAAGGGAATCTTTCTTTACAAAGAATATAATATCTATGCTTACATAAATTCACGAGTATAAGGGAGCGCAGCATTTGTTTACAGAAGCAAATCCGGATGCCCTAACTGAACTTGTGGAGACTGCGAAGATACAGAGTACGGAGGCTGCTAATAAAATTGAAGGCATTCTTACATCTGATGAGAGATTGAGAATGATTGTTATGGATAAGACTGTGCCTAAAAGAAGGAACGAGGAAAAATTGCGGGTTATAGAGATGTGCTTAATACGGTACACGAAAACTTTGAACATATATCGGTTAAGTTCTCTATTATTCTACAGCTCCATCTTGACCTATACAAATTTAATGGTGGCGAAGCCGGAGGTAAATTTAAAATAACAGATAATGTTATTGAAGAGACTGACTTTGACGGTAACTGTAATGATAGGTTTAAGACTGTGCCTGTATGGGAAAGAGCTGAATCAATAACTGCATTATGTGATGCTTATGATCGAGCGATTAACAATCAACAAATAGACCCATTACTTGTTATACCGGTGTTTATTCTTGACTTTTTATGCATACATCCATTTAGCGGTGGAAATGGTCGTATGAGTAGGATATTGATAACCCTGCCGCTGTATAAAGCAGGCTATATAGTAGGTAAGTATATCAGCTTGGAAAGAATAATCGAAAAAACAAAAGCTTCTTACTACGATACATTACAGGAAAGCTCTGTTGGATGGTATGAAGAAGCAAATAATTACACGCCTTTCGTAGAATACACTCTTGGTATTGTTCTCAGCGCATACCGAGAGTTCTCGGAAAGAGTCAATGTATTAACAAAGGACTTATCTAAACCTGAACGTGTTAGAGAAGTCATTATGAACAAAACAGGAAAAATCACAAAAAAGGAAATAATAGGGAGTTGTCCTGATATTAGCAGGACTACAATAGCACGAACTCTTGTTAACTTGCAAAATACTAACGAAATTAAAAAAACAGTGGCGGTCGATACACATCATATATATGGAATAGAGAGGACGAATAGATGATTACCGGAGAATTAAAAAACAGGATCGATGGCCTGTGGGATATCTTCGCCGCAGGAGGGCTTACAAATCCATTAGAAGTAATTGAACAGATTACATATCTTATGTTCATACATGATTTGGATGAGACAGATAATATGAGGGCAAAAGAAAGCGTAATGCTTGGATTGCCATATAAGAGTATTTTTGCAGATGAGGTTGAAATTGGGGAAAGAACTATTGAAGGTAACCAATTGAAGTGGTCTGTATTTCACGATATGCCGGCTGCCAAGATGTATTCTATCATGCAGGAATGGGTATTTCCCTTCATCAAAGAACTGCACGGCAATAAGGAAAGCGCATACTCAAAATATATGGGTGACGCAATTTTCAAACTGCCAACACCATTAGTGCTTTCAAAGGTTGTAGACAGCCTTGATGAAATCTATAAGTCAATGAAAGAGGTCGAGGGAATGGACATTCGAGGAGATGTCTATGAATATTTACTTTCTAAGATAGCTTCCGCTGGTCGAAATGGACAGTTTAGAACACCCCGCCATATTATTAGAATGATGGTTGAACTGATGGAACCAAAGGCTGATGATATCATTTGCGACCCTGCATGCGGTACTTCGGGCTTCCTTGTATCAGCAGCCGAATATCTCAAAGAAACAAAAAAAGAGGAGATTTTCTATAATAAGGACAGAAAAGAACACTATATGAATGGTATGTTCCATGGATTCGATATGGATAGAACAATGCTTCGTATTGGCGCTATGAATATGATGACACATGGCATTGATAATCCGTTCATTGAATACAGAGACAGCTTGTCAGATCAAAACACTGACAGAGAAAAATATTCTCTTATTCTGGCAAACCCGCCTTTCAAAGGCAGCCTGGACTATGACTCAGTAACGCCGGATTTACTTAAAATGTGCAAAACAAAGAAAACAGAGCTTCTCTTCCTGGCATTATTCCTTAAGATGCTTAAAGTTGGTGGAAGATGTGCTTGTATTGTTCCGGATGGTGTTTTATTCGGATCATCAACTGCACATAAGGCAATTAGAAAGCAGATTGTTGAGGAAAATAGGCTTGAAGCTGTAATTTCTATGCCTTCTGGTGTGTTTAAACCATATGCAGGGGTATCGACTGCTATTTTGATTTTCACAAAGACAGGCCACGGCGGAACTGACAATGTATGGTTCTACGATATGCAGGCTGATGGTCGTAGTCTTGATGACAAGAGAACACCGGTGAGTGATAATGATATCCCGGATATCATTGAAAGATTTAAAAACAGAGAAAATGAACTGGAACGAGCACGTACAGAAAAAACATTCTTCGTTAAAAAGGAAGAAATCAAAGATAACGATTATGATTTGTCAATCAATAAGTACAAAGAAATCGAATATGTGCCAATTGAATATCCATCGACACTTGAAATTATGACCGATATTCGCGAATTAGAAATGAAAATCGGTCAGGAGATGGATGAATTAGAAAAGCTATTGCAGTTGTAAATTCGTGTTTGTAGGGGATAAAGTAGATGAGACTAGAAGATGTATGTACGGTCT
>CALBGO010000088.1 GCA_937894585.1 uncultured Eubacterium sp. | reverse complement strand
AAACTTTTTTTAAATATTTCCCAATTTACTATTGACTATTCATAGTTGGTCTCCTTGTCAGTAAAATTAAATCTATCACAGATAATATCATTATAACTTGAAAACTTGATACAATGCAAATGGGGATTCTGTGAAAAAAAAATTTTTTTGAAAAAAACACACAAAATTCTTTTGCAGAACTTCATTCTCATATATACTATTACTAACTCTATGATTGTCCGTTATTTCTCTTGTGATTCTGTTTCAAAGGAGGTTTTTCCCTGCATACGCCTGATATGATTACAGATCTGGCAGTCATGCTTTTGACTGCCGGACTGATTACAATACTTTTTAAAAGAATACACCAGCCGCTGATTTTAGGGTATATTTTAGCCGGTTTTCTCATCGGACCATATTTCCCTCTGTTTTTTACGGTAGAAGATATGGCTTCTATCGACCTTTGGAGTGAAATCGGCGTTATCATTCTGATGTTTCACATCGGTCTTGAGTTTAATCTGCACAAGCTGGCAGAACTGGGAGGTACTGCCGTAATTTCCGCAATCGTTAAAATGACCGGTGTAATGGTTTCCGGTTACGGTCTCGGGATTCTTATGGGCTTCTCGTCAGCCAGCAGCCTTTTCCTCGGCGGTATGCTGTCCATCAGTTCAACTGCGGTTATCCAGAAAAGTTTTGAAGAACTGGGTATGAAAAATGAAAAATACGCCCAGCTTGTAATGGGTACTCTGGTCATCGAGGATATTGTCGGTATCTTTATGATGGTCGTGCTGTCCACCATTTCCGTCAGCAGAAATACAGACGGTATTGATCTTGCCGTCAGTCTTGCCCTGATGGTCTGCTATCTGATTGTCTGGCTGATTCTGGGGATTTACCTGCTTCCTACCTTTCTGAACAAAGTCATAAACCTGATGACCGGCGAAATGATTATTATTCTTTCTCTGGGGCTTTGCTTCGGTATGGTACTCATTGCAAATGCTTTGGGATTTTCCTCAGAGCTGGGTGCATTTCTTGCAGGATCACTTTTGGCGGGAACAATTCATGTGGAAAAAGTGGAGCATCTGACTTCCGGTATCAAAGATATGTTTGTTTCAATCTTCTTCCTTTCTGTAGGAATGATGGTAAATCCGAAAATTATCGTCAGCTTTGCCCCGACGATTGTCATTATCACTGTAACAGCTGTGGCTGCCAAACTGATTTTCGCAAGCCTGGGTATGCTGCTTTCCGGTCAGCCTCCCGCAGCCGCAGTAAAAAGCGGATTCAGTCTGGCGCCTATCGGAGAATTCTCCTTTATTATTGCCTCTCTTGGCATCAGCTTGAAGGTTATGGACGAAAATCTTTATCCGGTAATCGTTTCCGCCGCAGTACTGACTACATTTTTAACACCGTTTCTCATCAAAAAATCCACTGCCGTTACCGATTGGCTGCAGAGAAAGCTCCCCGCCTCCCTGCTTCAAAGGCTGAACCGATACACTGACAGCGAACAGACTGACGACGATAAAGACAGTGACTGGAACAACTATATCAAAATCTATTTTTCACGAGCGTTTATCTACGGTGTACTGATGATGGTGACGGTTATCATCGGCGTGCGCAAAATCGCACCGTTTCTCAAAAACTTCCTGCCCGACATAGCCTCATCAATCATTTCCTGCATTGTGATTTATATAACCATGGCTATATTCGTCCGTCCGATGCTGAATCTGCATAATTCCCTTTTCACAGCTCTGTGGCTGAAGAAAAAGGCAAACAGACTTCCGCTTTTGGTTTTGACTGCTCTTCGTGTATTTCTGATTGCCGGTATTGCAATGCTGCCCTTAAACGAGCTTTTCCATATTTATCCGCTCCTCCTCTTTGTTCTGGCGGTCTGTGCTGTTCTGATCACTGCCCGCAGCGGATTTATGTCCGCGCCGTATCTGCGCCTTGAGACCAGATTTCTGAGAAATCTCAACGAGCGACTCATTGAAGCCGAAGAGGAAAAAGGACTGCACCAATCCTGGCTGGATCATGAACTGCACATCATTTCCTTTATTGCGCCGACTGGTGCAGACTTTATAGGAAAACGGCTTTCCGATCTTCACTGGGGCAGACTGTTTAATGTATATATCGTAAAAATACGCCACCACGGAAAGCACATTATCCTGCCGGAGCCCCGCACCGCAATCAGCGCCGGCGACAAAGTCTACGCAGTGGGAAGTCTGAAAGACATCGAAAACTTCTACCGTCTGATTCAGATTGAACCTTCAAAACCGCCCCGCACTCTTAAACAGTTTATGGAAACAGATTATCCCGATTCCGATAATGCCCTTGCCATCTGTGCGGTAAAGGTAAACGGCAGTGAACTATATGCCGGCAAAACACTGAAAAACGGAAATATACGCAGCAAATGGCACTGTATGGTTCTCGGCATTCAGCGCGGCGGCTACCCTGTTATCATGCCCGATATCAACACCTTAATTACCAAAGACGATATCCTTTGGATTATGGGTTCCAACAACAATGCGGGTGCCATGCTGGCAGAATCGATAGAATATAACGAGGAAAAGGAATATAATGAGAGAAAACAGTAAACTGGATTAAACCATCCGAAATAAGATTGTCACTTTCATATCGGAACCGCAAAACTTAAACAGCCGGGATTCTCAAGGCATCTTCCTTCCGGAAAAATCGCCTCAAAACCCGGCTGTTTTAATGCAGATTCACTTTAGAAAGGCTCTCCAAACATCCGGATAAAAAACTTCCGACTGCCAAGAGGATTCTTATTCCGTCAAACCGTTTCAAACGAGCTTCGAATTATTTAATCCGATAACTCCGAAACATAACAGAAACCCTCTTTCACCGTAAACGGCTCTATAAAGTTTTCTTTGCAAAACTGCATAATTATTTAGCTTTAATTTTCTTCAAATCTGTCCAATTACCCCAGACCTTTGTACCGTCTTCCATAGTCTTATATGCTCTGACCTTTACATAATAGGTCTTACCGCTGATTCTGTTTTTAATATTGGTATAGACAGTTTTATACTGATTATCTTTATGCGTAATATATTTGTTATAATACACACCATTTCTGCCGTACTTCACCTGATACTTGGTCGCACCTTCTACCTTAGTGATTGCAACTTTAATCTGCTTTTTCACAGTGGAAGTTACTTTAACGGACGGTTTTCTCGGCTTTACATTGATGGTTACCGTCTTCTGAACCGGATTGTATTCTTTGGTTCCGTAAGTTTTAATGGTAATAATTGCCTGACCTGTACTGTGAACTGTCACATTTCCATAAGGGTCCACTGTTGCAATCTCCGGATTGTTTGCGGTATAAACAAATCCCTCTTCATCTGCGGAACTTCTTGCTTTCAGGTTTAATGCAGCTGCATTCGGCCAGTATCTATTATAAGTATTATAGCCTGTCACGATGCCCGCTTTCTTACCTTCAATTTTGAATTCGACGGTTTTAGAACCTACATAAGCCGCGCTTTTACCTGTAATTACCACGGTTCCGATTCCCGCATTGATATTTTCACCGTAAGACACAGTATAATCGGTATCCTTTGTAAGAACGGTATCCCCGTCTTTTACAGATGCAACTGCCGGCTCAATCTTGCTTCCGGTATATGCATATGCATCCTTTTCCAAAATTACCGTCAAATCCGATACCGATTTATTGACAATCTTGAAAGTAACGGTCTTTGTTCCTTCAAAGTTGGAATTATCCGCTGCCGATAAAGTAATTTTACCCTCTCCGATATTGATATTATCAGCATACGAAACGGCATACTGTTTCACATCAAGCTTTTCACCTTTGAAAAACACATCAAAGTCCTTACCCGGTTCCGGTTTAATTTCCTTTCCGGTCGCAGTATAAGCATCTTTTATAAAAGTAACCTCTGTATCGGCAAGCTTTGCTTTTCCAATATTAAAAGTCTCTGTCATCCGGCCTGCAAAATCACCGATACCCGTCACTACAATTTTTGCAGTTCCGACATTGATATTGTCTTTATAGCTTACGGTATAATCCTTGTCTTTTACCAGCTCTCTGCCGTTCATCACCAGTCTGATACCCGGCTCCTGCGCCTTTCCGCTGTATATGTAGTTAACATTCAGGTCGGTGAAATAAAACGCCGCATCGGAAATATCGCCTGCAACAACATTGTACTGCTCAGATAAAGTGCCCTTAAAATTTCCCTTAAATACGATCTCCGCTTTCTGTGTGCCCGCTTTATCATTGTTGAATTTCGCAATATCAAAGTCTTTGCCTTCGGTCAGTGTAAAATTATTCCAGACAATCTGTACATTTTTTACGGTTTCAGAACCCACATTCTGAGTCGGAATCGTGATTTCCGGAGAATCCTTCTCAGTAAATTCCTTTGCAGTAATAAGAAAATCAACGCTTTTTGTTCCCGTGTATTTTCCGATTCCGTTAATTAAAAGATGATATGGATCTTCCCGTACATCGATTGCCTTTTCTTCGTATTTCAGTTCGTAGTCGACGCCCTCTTTTAGCGTCTCGCCTGCTGCAGTCTTTACAATAACCTTGTCAGACGGAATTTTAATCTCAGCTCCTGTATAAGTCTGTATATTCGCTCCATCGGCAAATTCAACTTTAAGAACCTCTTTTTCAATATCTAAAGCGCCGTCAACACCCTGCTCCGATGCAGCCCGAACATTATCCGCATCTGCAAAAACTGCGAACGGCATTGCGCAAATGACCATAGATACAGATAAAACCAATGCCAATAACTTTTTCATATTCCCTTCCTCTCTGTTTGTTTTAGATTTTTTGTACAGCCATTTTAACATAGAAACACGCGTTTGTCATTGGCAATAAAAAATAAATTTCCATTTTTCCAAATTGGTAACACCTCAAAGTACCGTTTACTTGTAATAACTTCCCTCTTTCCGGTAAAAATCAATCCTTTCCGCATTTCTTTTCCATATCCATTGTGAACTGTCATTTCATTTGTCAGTTTACGCGGGTAGAGGCGTATAACTA
>CALBGO010000087.1 GCA_937894585.1 uncultured Eubacterium sp. | reverse complement strand
CGAACGGCACGTACGGTGGTGTGAGAGGGGCTACTTGTTAGCCCCTACTCGATCGAAACTGTGGAGAAATTACAGGAACAGTGAGACGAAAAGCATTGACTTTTGGCGAAAAACTGATACCTTATTAAGTAATAAGCGTAAAGGAAGGTTTACACAGAAGGCATTATACCATAAAAAAATAAGTTTCCGTTTGAAGTTTGAATGCATTGATCGTATGAAAAGAGATAGATTATGAAAAAGAGTATTTTGGCAGTTTTATTAATTACTTTACTTATTCCTTTTACCGTCTGTGGAGATAAAGATGAAGAACCGGTTGAAAGAAGTATTGACGGAGTAGCGGCATATCTTGGTTATTATGACGGGGAGGATATTGATATATATTCTGAGGAAGAGCAGATGTATGGTGCGCTGGCGGGAAAGTATTTCAAAGATGGACAGGTGAGTATTTACGAATTTAGTCCTGATTCACCATCATATGAATTTTGTCCAGCCAAACGGACACATGTGTGGATGGATTTGTATTGTTTTATGAGAAAGAAATGACCGATTACGAAATGGTCATAGAAATTGATAAAATTAAAAGCATTAAATTCAAAGAAGAAACAGATGAAGAATAAAGAATTTATCAGAAATCCCCTATATCCCATTATGTATGGAATCAAAAAAGCAAGGCATATAGCAAGCGCTTGCGATCGTTAGATTTAAGCGGGGGTGACGGAATGTTTATCTTAAGTTTTCAAGAGAAAACTTGGAATGAGAAACTTTTGCAAGATCTGTGTGAATACGCAGCACATCTTTTATTCCTTATATCATTGAACGGATTTTGCCGGATAACGAGCGTCATAACTTGGATCTTTTAGAACAGTATGAGCAGCAAGTTCATCGAAATAGGTTGGTGTGAAATGAAGATGGATTACTATGGTCTTAAAATAATATATGGAAAAGAGCTGTACTATGTTTGGTGTACCTGTGAGGATGGAGATAAGTTTTTGACAAAAGATAATAAACTCCTGTCTTTCAACAATATACAGGCATTGAATGAGTACTGCAGGGAAAATCAGATATATTTAGCAGAGAAAGAATGTACGGTTCAAAGGATTCCTTCATATTTTGATTTACTGAATATGTGTAAAAAGAAAAATACAGTGTTTTTTTGTAAAGTTTTTTTAGACCTTTGGAATTTATCATTAGATATTAATCATTCTTTTGAATACAGAAATCCATATCTGGATGGTTGTCATCATTTATATGATAAGATTTTCCGGGGGAATAATTTGAATGCGTTTACGCTTGGGAAAGAGCTTTATGTGCCGCATTTCAGCAAAAAGGAATTTCGTCAAATCGGGAATGTATTAAAAGAGATCTATGAAGTATTCGCAAAAGAATTATGATATGCGGCAAATAAAAAACAAGGCTGAAAGAATCATCAGCGGGGAAATCTCCTCCCTAAAAAACCATCGTAACGATTAAGGCAATCGGTATCGTGTGGGGACAGGGAAGGTGGGATTGTGAAAGTTATAATCGATGGCAGCAAAATATCGTTTGCTAAGATTGAGATCTCTTTAGAAGGAAAGTGCCTATATGCGGGAGAAATATCGAGGAATTGCTTTGAAACTGATGTTTCGGTATTAAGCGATCAAGAGATGCTGCTGCACGTTGCTTTTTTCGACGGAGAAGGGGATGATTCAGAAATAGAAAAAATGACCGCATTCGTATTTTATTACGGCTGTGCGGTCATTTTGTTTTACTCTGTGCCTGCTTTTTTTAAGAAGTCTTTGATTGCGGTAAAGCTTTCGTCGCTGATGCAGTGCTCGATGCGGCAGGCATCTTCGTAGGCGGTTTCTTCCGATACGCCAAGCATCAGCAGGGCGCGGGCGATTACATTATGTTTTTCAAAAGTTCTTTCTGCGATAAAAAGTCCCTGCTGGGTCAGGTTGATCTGACCGTCCGGATCCACTGTGATAAAGCCGTTTTCGCGGAATTTTTTCATAGCGACACTGACTGTCGGTTTGGAAAAGCCCATTTCGTTGACAATATCAATAGCGCGGACAGAACCGTTTCTATTTTTCAGGATATATATTGTTTCAAAATAATCTTCTGCAGATCGTTGTATTTTCATCAGTATGATCCTCCAATCCGATAATGTTATCTTACCACAGAAAAAAAGTATTGACAAGGCAGTTAGTGTGTGCTAACCTAATACACAGAACAAGAGTTAGTCAAGGCTAACCAAGGACGAGATGAAAGCGGATGCATCTGCTCGGGGAAAGACTGAAAGTGCCCGGGGGAAATTGTCCGCTTGCTGTGAAAGGATGCGGGGGAACTGTATCAGAAGGGAGAGAAGAGATGAGTGTGGTAATTATCGGCGGTCATGAGAGAATGGAGAGACAGTATCAGGAAATCTGCCGGTCTTACGGCTGCACTGCCAAAGTGTATACCAAAGAAAACGGCGCGATGAAGAAAAAAATCGGCTCGCCGGATTTACTGATTTGTTTTAGTTCTACAGTATCTCATAAAATGGTCAAGGCAGTAAAACAGGAGGCAAGACGCAGCGGAGTTCCTGTAGAACACTGCGGGAGCAGCAGCGGAAGCGCTTTGGCGGCTGTACTTGCAAAAAAAGGATTGAATTTGACTGGAGGCGGAAATGTATGAATTTGACACAGGCGGATATTGAACGGGAATATCAGGTAAAGGATATTGAAACGGAAGATGAGGAGTTGAAATCTTTTCTCTTTTCTCTGGGATGTTACAGCGGTGAGCCTATTACTGTAGTCTCAAGGAAAAAGAGAAGCTGTGTAGTCTCTATCAGAGACGGCAGATATAACATCGATTCAGAGCTGGCAGAGGCTATTTCCGTATGAACAGCTGATGAAGAAATCTGATGAAAAAATTATAATGACTCATAAAGATAAAATCGGTTCAGCCGGTTTTATTCTTTGAAAGCGAGTTAGCCTAAGCTAACTTATGGGCGTCCGGATTGGCGTCCGGAGACGGAAGACAGTCTGCCGGCAGTCCGGATGACGAGAGGCGGCAGCTTGGTGTATCCGAAAAAAGAAAGACAGTGGTCGTACTTTTGTCCGGCGTCACCGGGAAAGTGGCATTTTGTTAAACGGCTGCCGATACCGAAAGTTTTACGGACACAGACTATAGACAAATACAAGAAAATGAATGAGAACATAAATAAGAACATTAATAAGAACAAGAGGAGGAACATAGATGAGAATAGCCTTAGCGGGAAATCCCAACAGCGGAAAGACAACTATGTACAATGCCCTGACCGGCAGAAATGAGAAAATCGGCAACTGGGCAGGTGTTACAGTCGAAAAAAAGGAGAGCCGGATTAAAAAACATTTCTACGAAGGAGAGGAAGAACTGATTGCAGTGGATCTTCCGGGGGCGTATTCTATGTCGCCTTTTACATCGGAAGAAAGCATTACCAGCGGTTATGTGAAAAACGAGCATCCCGATGTGATTATCAATATTGTAGATGCGACGAATCTGAGCCGAAGTCTGTTTTTTACCACGCAGCTTCTGGAGCTTTCCGTACCTGTAATCGTTGCCTTAAATAAAAGTGATCTGAACCGGAAAAAGGGGACTGAAATCGATACAAAACTGCTTTCGGAAAAGCTCTGCTGTCCGGTTATAGAAACTGCGGCAGTTTCTGCAGAAGGGCTCTCCGATGTGGTGAAAACCGCAGCGCAGCTCCTGGGAAAAGAGCAGAAAAAACCATATATACAGGGGGAAATTGACCTTTCGGATAAGAATCAGGTAGAAGAAGCCGACCGAAAGAGATTTGCTTTTGTGAATGAAATCGTAGCCGGAGCAGAAAACCGCAAAGTTCTGACAAGAGAGAAGAACAGTCAGGATAAAATCGATGCGGTTCTAACCAATAAATTTGCCGGCATTCCTATTTTTGCCGCAGTGATGTTTCTGGTTTTTTATATCTCACAGACAACTGTAGGGACATGGATTGCCGACTGGCTGGTGGGCTATATAGAGACTTTTCAGGAATTCTGCACAGAGCAGCTTGCGGATGCAAGTCCGTTTCTCCGTGCCCTTCTGGCAGACGGCATCATCGGCGGCGTCGGTGCAGTAGTGGGATTTCTGCCTCTTGTTATGGTGATGTATTTTCTGATTGCGCTTTTGGAAGACTGCGGTTATATGGCAAGAGCTACGGTGGTTCTGGACCCTGTTTTCAAAAGGGTGGGTCTTTCCGGAAAATCGGTCATTCCGATGGTGATTGGTACAGGATGTGCGATTCCCGGTATTATGTCAGCCCGCACCATCAGAAACGAAAGAGAGCGGCGTGCAACTGCTATGCTGACGCCTTTTATGCCCTGCGGTGCAAAGATTCCTGTGATCGTCCTTTTTGCGGGCGTGTTTTTTGGAAATGCATGGTGGGTATCTCCGCTGATGTATTTTATGGGAATCGGTCTGATTTTACTGGGCGCGCTGCTGGTAAAAAAGATTACGGGTCAGAAATTCAGAAAGTCTTTCTTTATTATAGAACTGCCGGAATATAAGATGCCGAGTCTGAAGCGGGCGGCAATTTCCATGCTGTCCCGGGGAAAGGCATATATTAAAAAGGCGGCGACCATTATTCTGGTCTGCAATGCGGCGGTACAGATTATGCAGAGCTTTAACTGGAATTTTCAGCCGGTGGAAGCGGGTATGGAGCAGAACTCGATTCTGGCCTCTATTGCATCGCCTTTTGCGGTGCTTCTGATTCCGGTCGGCTTCGGCGTATGGCAGCTGGCAGCTGCGGCTATTACCGGCTTTATCGCAAAAGAAAATGTAGTCGGCACGCTGGCGGTAGTTTACAGTATGACAAACCTGATTGATACGGATGAATTTGCTCTGGTCGGCGGCGGAAATGAAGTCGCAGCGGTTATGGGACTGACAAAGGCTGCGGCGCTGGCATATCTGGTATTCAATCTTTTTACACCGCCGTGCTTTGCCGCAATCGGCGCAATGAATTCAGAGATGCAGGACAGAAAGTGGCTGTGGGGCGGCATCGGTCTGCAGTTTGGAGCCGGGTATACGGCAGCATTCCTTGTGTATCAGATTGGAACGCTGATTACGGAAGGAAGCCTTGGAAACGGCTTCGTACCGGGACTTGTTGCAATACTTGCGATGGTGTCTGTTGTGATTTACCTTGCAAACAGAAATCACAGAAAGTTTTTTGCAGAGTATCAGCTCGATTAGAAATTCTCGGTGGTTTATGCTAAAATATCCTTATCACCTGCCCTTACAGCTCTGAAGGGCAGCGCCGGGTAAGGTGTGAAAAACACAGAAAAAGAAACAGCATTTGAAGGAAGGGGTAAAATATATGAATTTACAGACTATGATTGTTCTTGTGATTGTAATCGCGCTGGTGGGACTGGCGCTTCGCTCGATTATACGCAGCAGAAAAAGGGGAGGCGGCTGCTGCGGCTGTTCAGGGGGCTGCTGCGGGTGCAGCGGATGCAGTAAGGCGCAGCCTGCGGAAGAACCGGAAAAGTAACGCGAAGAAATAAAAACAAAACAAAGGATCGGCAATATAAGCTGAATCCTTTGTTTTTTTGTATAAGCGAAAACCCGTGTTTGACACGGGGATGATTATATCAAAAAAATTCGGGCAGCCGGAGAGGGATTCCGGGAAAATACTGCGGCATTCCGGCATTCTCTCCGTCTGTCTGTTACCTGTCTGCGGTATGTTTAGATATGTTCTCAGTTTTCTTCGTTATTTTCATTTTTTTCATTCCACAGTTTTTCGGCAGTCTGTTTCCAGCTCTCTGCATAGGAGGCGCATTTTGCACACAGGTGCTCTGCGCTTTCCGGAGACTGCAGATCTGTAGAACGAGCGCCGCTTTCGGCAATCATCTGCCGGAGCATTTCCGGATTTTCCAGCATAGGACATGGGCGCAGGTGATTCTCGTTAAAAGGCTGCATGCTGTGATATGCCATAAAAACAGGAGACTGTAATACTTCAAGCAAGGTATGATTTCTGATATTTGCGTTGGAATAGTGAATGAATACGCACGGATCGCAGTCTCCGCCTGCATTGATGTGAAAATATCGTCTTCCTCCCGCAATACAGCCGCCGACATACTCGGCGTCGTTTTGGAAATCCATAACGAAAAGCGGTTTCGTACTGCGGACTTCCCGTATTTTCCGATACATTTTCTCTCTTTGCGGCGGGGTTGGAAGAAGCTCCAAAGCCGCGTGATTTCCCACAGGCATATAGTGGAAATACCATGCAAAGTATGCGCCCCATTCGATCATTTGGTCAAAATAGGCGTCGCTGCTGACAGAATCCAGATTTTGAGCGGTGTAGCAGCAGCTGATGCCGAACGGAATCTTTTTTCTGCGGAGAAGCCCCATAGCGTCCGTAACTTTTTGATAGGCGCCTTTTCCGCGGCGGCTGTCGGTATCTTCCGCAGAACCTTCCACACTGATTGCCGGAATCAGATTTTTTACCTCCAGCATTTCATCTGCAAAGTCTTCATCAATCAGGGTACCGTTGGTAAAGGCAAGGAACATACAGTCATGGTGTTTGCGGCACAGGGCAATCAGATCCTGTTTTCGCATAAGAGGCTCTCCGCCTGTATAGATATAAAGATAGATTCCCAGTTCTTTACCCTGCATAATAACGGAGTCCATTTCGTCAAAGGTCAGATTCAGCTTATTTCCGTATTCTGCGGCCCAGCATCCGGTGCAGTGGAGATTGCAGGCGCTGGTTGGGTCCATAAGAATTGCCCATGGAATATTGCAGCCGTATTTTCTGCGCATTTTTTCCTGCTCGGGCCAGCCGGTGACAGCGGCGTTGAGAAAGAAGTTTTCAAAAAAAGTTTTCATAATACCGACATCGGTGTTTTTAAGTACATTTAAAATCAGCCGGTGCATACTGCTGTCCGGATTTTCGAGGACTTTACGGACAGCTTTTCTCTGCAGAGGAAGCGTATCGGGATTGTCCCCTGCCAGCCGGTCCACCCAGTCCATCATTTTTATCATATTCTCCTCAGGATTTTTTTCAATATAGCTGAAAGCCTGTTTTAATCCATAGCGTACGATTTTGTTAGATGTATCCATCATAAAACCTCCTGTTCGTATCGTTTATAAGCTATACTATAATGAAAGGGAAAACTGATGAAAATAGACAAAAAACACTTGTGTCGGATTTTGCGACACAAGTGTTTTCTGTCGTGTATCTATTGGCCGGAAAAGGCTCTCAGGGCATTGGGGAAACTGCTTTGGAGTAGAGTCACATAGTCTTTTGTGCTGACTTTTTCTTCATCGGGCATACCTTCGTCCAGCCAGTCCAGTGCAAAATTCATCAGAATACGGCTGTATACTTTGGTGAGAAAATCAAGCTTTTCGGAAGAAACTGCTTCTGCTTCCGGAAAAGTCAGAAGATGGGTTCTGATTGCCGGTGTGATAAACCGCATGATAAACAGTTCGTAATAAAGCCGGTTCTGCGCATTGTAGGCGTTGAGCAGAACTCTTCTGCGGGAACGCAGAAAACGGAACAGCTGATGCAGAAGCTTCTGCCAGTCGGAATGGACAAGACCGTTTTCTTCGATGAATTTCTTAAGCTCGCTGTCCAGCGCCCATTCCATCAGTTCGTAAATGTCGGCAAAATGGTAATAAAAAGTCTGTCTGTTGATACCGCATGTTTCAGCAATGGTTTTTACCGTGATTTTTTCGATAGGCTGAGACTGCAGAAGTTCAATAAATGCGTTTGCAATCGCATGTTTTGTTAAATCTTTCATATGAAATCCCCTGTAATAAAATCCGTGAACCGAGTTATTTTCATAGTATAACATAAACAAAAGTAAAAGAAAAGGCAAATTGACTTTCAGGCATCTTTATGGTAAATTTAAATTAATAATTTTTAGAATTCAAGGAGAGCGGTTTTGATTTATCTGGAGTATTTACTGGCGGCGTCAATCGTCGTTATTTTATCGATTAAGGCATCTAAATATGTGGATTTGCTGGATAAGAACACTATGCTGTCGGGGGCGTTTCTTGGAGGGATTCTGCTTTCTGCGGTGACATCGCTTCCGGAGTTTTTTACGAGTATATCGGCAACGATTATGCTTGATCGTCCGGGAATGTGTATGGGAAATATTCTGGGCAGCAATCTTTTTAATCTGGCGGAGCTGGCATTTTTTACCCTTGTTTTTTTCAAAATATTTTCAAAGGGAAGAGTTTCGAGAAGTTATCGTCATGTAGCAGTGATGGTGCTTCTGATTTACGGTCTGATCGTTTTGAATTTTACGGGAGTTCTTCATTTCAATATCTTGCATATTTCTGTAACTTCCATCTTAATCGTTCTGATTTATGCTGTAGGCGCCAAGTATCTTGCTGTGGCGGAAGACTATGAGACTGACGAGGATCTGCTTGATTACCATGCGGCTTCTGCAACGAAGCTTTCTGTACAGCAGATTTGCTTCCGGCTGTTTCTGTCGGCAATCGGCATTATTTTTTCCAGCATCATACTGACCTATCTGACGGAGGAGCTTGCCGTAAAGCTGGATCTGGGACAGGGCATTGCCGGCGCGATTCTTCTCGGAATTGCAACTTCCCTGCCGGAGCTTTCGTCCACGGTTGCTCTTCTGCGTATGAAGAACTGCAATATCGCAGTAGGTAATATTGTGGGAAGCAATATGTTTAACTTTATCATCTTATCGGCGGCAGATATGATTTCGGCAGAACGCAGCGTTTATGCAGTGCTCGATCATGAAATCAGAAGTCTGATGATTTTCGGCGCGGCGGCGACGGCGATTATCTGGATCATGCTTTGGAGAAAAAACAGGACTACCCAGCTTGTGTGCTCTTTGGGTATTCTGCTGTGTTACCTGGCGTTCTTAGTGTTATGGAGAGTTTAGAAACGCGCCGTTTATTAGGCTGATACAGAAATATGCGGCTATAGATGCAGTATATTTGTGGATTATAAATGAACTTATATATAAACTTATAATCGGATTTATAAACGAGGAGGTTCAATCATGGAAGGATTTTGCAGAATGTGTCCCGAGTGCAACGGAAGGGCCTGCGGAAATAAAATTCCGGGACCGGGTGCAAAAGGAATCGGCGATACTGCAATCAGAAACTACGACAAATGGAAAGAAATCCGTATCAATATGGATACACTGACCGAGAAAAAAGAAGTCAGCACAGCATTTTCCCTCTTTGGAAAGGAATTTGCGGCTCCTTTTTTTGCAGGACCTGTCGGTGCTGTTAATATGCATTACGGAGATAAATACAACGACCTTGCATATAACAATATCCTTGTGCCTGCCTGTATGGAGGGCGGTATTGCCGCTTTTACGGGAGACGGTATGGACCCTGAGGTAATGAGGGCTGCCGGCGCAGCAATTAAGGCTGCCGGCGGTTTCGGTGTGCCGACCGTAAAGCCGTGGAATAAGGAGATGATTGACGAGAAGTTTGCTGTTGTCAGAGAATCGGGCGCTTTTGCGGCGGCAATGGATATCGATGCGGCAGGTCTTCCGTTTTTGAAAAACTTTCAGCCGCCGGCAGGAAGCAAGTCGGTGGAAGAACTTCGGGAGATTATCAGTGATGCGGGACTTCCGTTCATTGTAAAGGGGATTATGACGCCGAAAGCCGCTCTGAAAGCAAAAGAGGCGGGGGCGGATGCAATTATTGTTTCCAATCACGGAGGTCGTGTACTCGATCAGTGTCCGGCTACTGCGGAAGTTTTGGAATCTATTGCTGATTCCGTGAAGGGTTCTTTGAAGATTCTGGTTGACGGCGGCATCAGAAGCGGCGTCGATGTTTTCAAGGCTCTTGCTCTGGGTGCGGACGGCGTGCTGATTGCAAGACCGTTTGTGACTGCGGTTTACAGGGACGGAAGGGAAGGCGTACTTTCCTACATTGAAAAAATCAAAGGTGAATTGTCCGACACTATGGCGATGTGCGGTGCATACAGCCTTTCCGAAATCAGCAGAGATATGATATTTTAAAATCCCTGCGGGCAGACCCGGTTTGTAAAAGAACGGGTCTGCCGCAGGGATTTTTGTTGATGGCGGGGATTTTGTTGATGATGCGCCCGGAGGTGCAGGTTTTCCGCGGGTGAGGGTCCTGTTTTTCTTTGTTATGATACGCATTCTGCGGTCACATATATTAATGGGTAATCATCAAAGCAGAGGTGTGGAGCTTGGAGGCGGGGGGTCGTGAAGAAGAATGCATAGAGCGCAGGATGTGGAGAGCTTGCAGAGTTACGGGGAAATCGGCAAATTACCGAAGCTCTTGCCTGTAATCTTTCCTTTGAGGCGAAAAGAAAAATGCCTGTTTCCCGTTGAGAATGACGCGTGACTGTCTCGAAGCTGCAAAAGGCGGAGAATGACACATTCTATTAAGGCAGGAGACAGAAGTGTCATTTCTGTTTTAGGTACATAGCCGTAATTGACACTTGTCTCTACAATATTGAGTATCTATGTCATAAATCAGGGAGAAAAAGAAGAATGTCGGCATATTTGTATGAAAATGATTGAAAAATAAAGCTATAAAAGTAAAAATATAGAAGATATAGAGACGACATATTATAAAAAATGACAGGGTTATATTGTTTTTTGGAGTAACCTGTCATTTTTGCACTTTATACTTTTGAAAGTCTGACACAAAGATGGCAATACTAAGGGCACTGAAAAAGTCTGATTCATCAAGAAAGAATTAGGCTTTTTTCAATGT
>CALBGO010000086.1 GCA_937894585.1 uncultured Eubacterium sp. | reverse complement strand
AATTATGACGGCTTCAAGGTCAAATCACAATCCACCCTCTGATTAGGCACTTACATTCTACCTCGCGATAGACACCCTTGTCTTCGGCTATATCCTTCCCACTACCTGGCGGATTCGGGACTTTCACCCATTAGAATGTGCGCTCGCCGAGCACACCATAAAAAGGGCGCCGCACTAACGCTTTTTATTCGTTAATGCGACAGCCCCTTCTTTTGTAAGCGCTATTACACTTATAGATTATTAGTATCCTGATTCCTACTTTTCATCAAGTCCTTCTCTTGCCAAACGACTAATTTCCAATGCAGGCCCGATTGCTACCCCCGGTTTTGTTTTCATATAACAAATCAGTTCTTCCAACATATTGACCCTGCTGATCCTCCCAATGCACTGCGGATGCAGTACCAATGTCATCAATCCATTTTCTTCGTATAAACCGTCAAACTCACTCTGCCAAATATCTTTTACATATCCCGGAGAACAGATTCTTCTCCGTTCCGGCTGCTGTAAAGTAAAGAAAAAGTGCGAAGTATCATCATAAAGCCATGAGAAAGGAAGTTCTATCAACTTCTTTCCGTCTTTACCTTCATGATAATACGGCCAATCACATGCCATTGTATTTGAAGAATACTCAAATCCTCCGGCAATCACATTTTGAATTGTTTCATCTGTTAAAATAGCTTCCGGCGCTCTGTATCCAAGCGGTTCTACGCCAAGCAATTCTTTCATTATCTTCTTGGATTTCGCTACCAACTCTTTATCCTGTTCAGGAAAATATGTAGTTTCATGCAAATATCCATGATAACCTATCTCATGACCGCGTCTTACAATTTCTCTGCAAATTTCGGTATGGTGTTCAATAACCCAACCCGGAATAAAGAAAGTCGCCTTTAACTGCTGCCTGTCTAACATATCTAAAATTCTTGGAACCCCTACATTAGGTCCATATGCGCCCTCTGCCATTAAATTTGGATTATTTAAACTATCCATAGTTCTCGAAAACCAAAATGTTTCTGCATCTAAATCAAAAGTCAATGCCACTCCCATTTTAATTCCTTCCGGCCAGTTTTTTCTCATAACTTCCTCCTTTATTTCCATTCGCTGTACTTACACTCACCATCAATATAAGTCTGCATAACCTTGATATCTTTAACCTTATTCTCATCTTCCGCAAATACATCGCCGTTTAAAACTACAAAATTAGCACGCTTACCAACCTCCAAAGATCCGATTGAGTCTTCATCTTTTGAAACATAAGCGCCATAAATGGTATGCAGTTTTACGGCCTCTAAACGAGACAGTTTTTCGTCAGGATACCAGCCCTCCTTTGGACAGCCCGATAAATCCTTTCTCGTAATATTTACCTGTATTCCTTCTAAAGGATTTGCAGATTCAATTGGCAGGTCTGAACCGGCGGCAAGTCGAATGCCATTCTTCAACATAGACCCGAAACAATAACTGGTTTTCATGCGTTCGCCTACTCTTGCATCTGCGATACTCCAGTCCGAATGAATATACATCGGCTGTACCAGTCCAATTGCATCTACCGTTTTGTATTTATCAAAAATTCTTTCATTCATTATTTGACTATGAATTACAGAAGGCCGAAGCTCTTTCGCTTTAATTTCATCTTTTACGGAAATACAGCCGTCTAAAAACATTTCTACCGCAGCATCGCCAATTGCATGGATTGTTAAATCAAAATCATGATCTACGATCTCTTTTGCAATTGCACAGAGTTCTTCTTTATTCCAATATAAACAACCACAAGTATCTGTTTTGTCACTGTAAGGTTCATTTAAGCCTGCGGACCAAGCGCCGAGCGAGCCATCACCCAAAAATTTAATTGGTCCTATTTTAATATTGCCAAACCTTTGCCATGAACGAAAACCAAAATCAAAAAATTCCTGCAGTTGATCCGGCCGATGAATTCTTAACTGAAGAACTAAGTCTATAGGCATTTTTCCTTCTGCATAAAGTTCCAAATAAGCTTCCCACAAAGCTCTCTTATCACCTACAGAATAAAAATCCTCGGTATGACAAAGAGTAATACCATTTTTCAGCATTTCGTCAAAAGAAAACTCAAGCAATTCTTTAATCTGTTTTTTGTCTGAAATTTTCGGAACACAATCTCCAATCAAACTCATTGCGCTTTCTAACATTACACCCGTCGGCGTACCATCTTCAAAACGAACAAGTTCTCCACCCTGTGGATCTTTTGTGTCTTGATCGATTCCTGCAATTTCCATAGCCTTTGAGTTAGCTGCGCATATAGTTCCACATCTTCTGTTTAACATGATAGGGTGTTTATCTGAAATCTTATCCAAATCTTTTACTGTCGGAAATTCTCCGCCCGGAAACAATTCCTGATCCCAACCAAAACCAGTAACCCATTCCCCCTCAGGAATTTCATTTTCTTCAATATATTTCCTGGTAACAGATACTAATTCTTCGGCACTTTTTACGCCGGTCAGAGATGCAGTCTTTTTTTCAAAAATTGCATGATCCAAAAGATGTATATGCGCATCTATAAATCCCGGCAATACATCTCGTCCATCAAGGTCTATGATTTCTACACCTTCTGACATTGCACGAATCTCTTCACAACTTCCAAGGGCAATAATCTTTCCGTCTTCACAGAGCATTGCTTCAAAAAGGCTGTTCTTTGGATCAATCGTTCTAATCCTTCCATTTATAAAAGCTTTTTTCATGAATTTATCCTCTCTTCAAAAATGCTGTGCAACAATGTATTGCACCATAGCCTTTCATAATTTCATCAAATTCTACAGGTATTACTTCTATTCCATTCTTTTCAAGAAGCGCCTGAGTTCTTGGATTACCTGCAGGCATAACAATTTTGCCCGGCTCTATTGCCACGAAATTAATGGCAAAACTTTCTTTTGCTTCTATTCTTGATGGGCATTCAAGAAGTTTGATTCCTTTCTTCTTCAAGGCATCACATACATCATAAGGAACTTGAGATGCATGAATCACTGCAACATCATGAGATGCCATATTAAGAAGACCATCAATATGCGCATGTCCATACGGAATCTGCATATGTAAAATCTCTGTAACACCCATTCTTTTTAATTCAGCTTCAACCATCTCATAACCTTCTCGATTTGTTCTAACTCCTGAAGCCAGCACGATAGTTTTCCTGTCAATCCAAAGGCCCATCGCTCCCTCAAAAGTTGCACTCCCACATATCGTTCGAATAATCGGAACACCTAAATCCGCCAATTTCTTTGCGGCATAACGCTCCTCTCCTCTTCTCGCCTCCATAGCAGGTCTGGTTACAATTGCGCCTTCCGGTGTCATTAAGACAAGATCCCTGCAAAAAAGTGCATTTGGTCGATCTTCACGCTGCTCTTCAATATAATGCACCTGCACTCCATGCTGCCTGTAAATTTCTACCAATCGGTCGTGCTGACTGCGAAATCGTTCCGGATCAATTGCTTCTTTAAATCGTGCGGCTTTCCAATCAAAATGATCAATTTCCGCACCCGGCCGTCTCATCAACACAGATTTTAATGTATCCACTTCTGAACACACACCCCAGTCACCCCAAAGGCTCTGCATGTCATCAATAATTGAATTTTCTTTCGCAAACCAGCGTTCACCCGGTAATGCATCAATATCCGTCGTTTTACAAATCCGCTCCATATTTCCTCCTATTACAAACAGAATTCTTTATAACTTTACTGTTCCCATTCCTGTTTATATCTTATTTTACCGTCTACAATCGTCATAGCAATTTGCGCTGTTTTTAAGCACTCTGTATCATCGGCATAAATATCTTTATCAAGTACTGTTATATCTGCAAGATATCCCTCTTCCAATAATCCCATATGCTTTTCTTCTCCGCTGGCATAAGCAGAACCGCTCGTATAAAGCTCTATTGCTTCTTTTATGTTCAAAGCTTCTTCTCCATACCAGCAAGGCATATCCGGATTTGTGATACTCTTTCGCGTTACTGCCGAGTACAAATTTGCAATAGGATCCATATCTTCTACCGGACTATCCGTTCCCATAGATAATTTGATTCCCATATCATATAAAGTTCTCCAATTGTAGCTGCTTTTAATCCGATCGCCAATTCTGGTTTCTGCCATATACATATCTGACTGTATGAAAACAGGTTGGATATATGCTTGTATATCTAATTCCTTCATGCGTCTACATAAATCATCATTTAAAATCTGCGCATGAACAATACCGTGACGCACTTTAATATCCGGATGCATTTTTATTGCTGCTTCTATAGCGTCTACTGTTTGTTTCGCAGCAGCATCACCAATACAATGTACCGCAACTGGCATATGATGTGCATGGGCTGCTTCCACTAAATCAAAAAACTGTTTTTCATCCTTGTATATTTGTAGTCCTTTTTGTCCCGGTTCATCAGAATAATCGTCAAGAAGCCATGCTGTTCTTCCCCCCAACGAGCCGTCGGCAATCAGCTTTATACAGCTTAAGCGAAAATAATCATTTCCGAAGCCGCAATAAAAACCACGTTCAAAAAAGTGTGATAGTTTATCCATATCCGGCATATAGCACTGTTCTCGAACTCTGATTGGCAGTTTTTCTTCTTCAATCAGTTCCAAATACGCCTGAATAATATCTGCTGTATCATGTGTTGGTATTACTTCCAAATCATCTGTTTGTACACAAGTTAATCCTTTTTTACAGGCTACATCTGCAGCCAGCATAATCATTTGCTTAATTTCATCAACTGAAGGTTTTGGAATCAGTTTTAAAACTAAATGAAAAAGTTCATGTAAAACACCATTTGGTTCTCCATTTTCATCTAAATCAAAACGACTTCCATCAGAAGGCTGAGGTGTATTCTTATTAATTCCCAGAAGCTCTAATGCTTTGCTGTTAACAATAACAATATGACCACAAACTCTTGATGCTACAATTGGAATATCCCGAGAAATCATATCAAGATCTTTTCGCGTCGGCAAACGCTTACTCTCCCAATGATTATCATTCCAATTATATGCCTCTAACCAGCTGCCTTTAGAAATGTCTTGCCGCTGTAAATAGTCTCTTCCCATTTTTACAACATCTTCTGCTGAACGGGCATTCTTCAAGTCAAGCTTTCTGAAAGAATATCCATTATCTAAAAAATGCATATGGCTATCATTAAATCCAGGCAAAACAAGTTTGCCATTTAAGTTTACAACAATTGTATCCTCTGTCTTTTCTTTTAAAATACTCTTATCGTCTCCTATTTTTGAGATAATCCCATCTTTACAGCCAATTGCCGAAGCAAATCCATTTCTTGTGCTTATTTTTCCATTATATAATATCAGTTCCATTTTACCCTCTCTTTAAATATGCGGTAATACAGTGTAAAGCTCCTCTGCCTTTCATAATTTCAGAAATATTAACAGTATGAACCTTGATACCATTCTTTTCCAACATTTCTTGAGTTCTTGGACTTCCTTCTGCCATTAAAATACAGCCCGGTTCTAACGCCACAAAATTGCATGCAAAAGTTTCCCTTACCTCTGTCTGCGATGGTGCTTCCAGTATTCTATAACCCTTTTTCTTCAGCATATCCAAAATATCATACGGAACCTGAGATGCATGCACCAAAATATCTTCTTCACTAATCGGATTCATCAATCCGTCTATATGAATATTGCTGTACGGCTGCTGCATATGGTACACTTTGGCTCCCATTCGTTCCAGTTCATACTTAACTTGCTCATATCCTGTGCGATTACATCTGCTGCCTGTTGAAACAACGCAGGTATAGCGGTCAACCCACATTGCATTCGCTCCTTCGAACATTCCATCGCCGGCAATAGTGCGCAGAATCGGAACTCCAAGCTGAGAAAGCGCTTCTGCTACATAACGCTCTTCTCCTCGTCTTGCCGCCATAGCAGGCCTAGTTAAAATAGCCCCTCCCGGAGTCATAAACATTAAATCTCTACAAAATACCGCATTAGGACGATCTTCTCTCTGCCGTTCCACATAAAAAACCTTGACACCGAAACTCCTATAGATTTCAGCAACCTGGTCGTGTTGTCTGCGCATCAGATCTACATCTAAACTTTCCTCAGAAAAACGCACATCTGCCGCATTGAAATTTTCTACTTCTTTCCCCGGTCTTCTCATCAATACCGCTTTAAGCTTTTCTACCTCCGAGCACACACCCCAATCACCCCAGTATTGCTCTACATCACTTTCAAAAGTAGTTTCTTTCGGAAACCATCTTTCTCCCGGTATGGCGTCAATATCCTTCATTATAGAATTCATTTTCATTTCCTCCCTTTTCTTTCTGTACAACAAATACGCAATTACTATGCCAAAAAAACAGAGCATTTTTTTCAAAAGCTCTGTTTTTTATCTTATTTCTTTGTTGAAAAATCATAGTTTCGTTAATTGGGTTTATAAATTACAATTCTTTTTCTATAACACTTTGTCAATTTTTTCATTTATGTCAAATTTATTTTCTATTTTGTATTGTTTCATTTTATGCGCAAGGTTCTGACGAGACAGACCTAAATTTGCTTCTACTTCTTTTATTGTTTCACATTTATTCATTTCCTCCACGATCAATAATCGTTCATAATTCCAAAGTGCTTCTTTCAATGTAATCCCAGCTTCTAAATTCCAATCCGGAAAAAATAACTCTGATTTATTTTGCCACCAAGGTATATCCGACAATCTTAATAAATGATCTTCACAGAAATTAAATCCGCCTTCTATTATATTTTCCAACTCACGAACATTCCCCGGCCATTCGTATGTAAGAAAGATCTCCTCTAATTTTTCTTCCATACCTACAACATTTTTCTTCATTCTTTTATTACATTTTTTGATGAAGTAATCCGCCAAAAGCAATATATCTTCTTTGCGTTCCTTTAATGTCGGTAAATTAATCTGTACAACCCTGAGCCTAAAGTACAAATCACTTCTCAACCTTCCATTTTTCAACAATTCAATGGGATCTTCATTAGTAGCCGCAATAATCCGAACATCTACAGGGCGAGCTTCATAACCACCTACTCGCATAATTTTCTTTTCCTCTATCGCCCTCAATATCTTCGCTTGCAAGTTAAGATCCATACTATTAATTTCATCTAAAAACAGGGTTCCACCCTCGGCACTTTCCAGTAAACCAATGCGATCTTCCGCCCCGGTAAAACTTCCTTTTACCGATCCAAAAAGAATACTTTCCAATAAATCTGTCGGAATCGCTGCACAATTCTGATGTAAGAACCTATGTGATCTTCTCGCACCCCCTGTATGAATTGCCTCCGCAACCAATTCCTTTCCGGTTCCTGTTTTTCCATAAATTAAAACAGATGAATCAGTTTTAGATATTTTGGCGATCTTTCTCTTGATCTCATTCATTATGGAATTATTTGATATAATACTATCGATAGTATACAAGCTTCTTTTTCTTCCTGAATCTATCGGTGTAATATATAAATTCCGATTTGTCTTATCTGTAATATATGTGGACACTTCAACTGCGCCAACAATTTTATTTTCCTCAAATATAGGCAAAGTCGTATTTCGCTCAAAAATCTCTGTGCCTTTATAATTTTTTATTCTTTGAGCCATATTAGCAGTCGGTATGCCTTCCTGCAAAGCTTTTATAACTGTACTTTCCGAAGGCGACAGACCAGGATATAATTCAAATAAACTCTTTCCTACTACATCTTTCTCGCCCAAAGGATTCAAATCCGGACGATTATTGTAATAATAAACTGCCACGGCATTTGTATCAAATATAATGGCTCCGTTAAAAAAATTATATAGGCTTAGAATTTCCTGTGCATTTTCTCTTAATCTGGACATAAATTCTATTTTTGCTCCGTTTCATTAAGTATTTCATAGCTTTTTATTTTCTGGCTTAATGTCTGTCTGGTAATGCCCAATAATTTAGATGCTTTAACTTGATTCTCACATTCATCTAAAGTCTTCTTGATAATATACCGTTCATATTCAGACACCTTATATTTCAGCGATCCTTTATCCATCATATGCTTCGATTTTATTCTGGATAAAAGTTCAACATCAATATCCGAAAGCTGAATTTTATCGTGTTCGCACAAATTAAAAGCTCCCTCTATCATATTGCGAAGTTCTCTCACATTTCCGGGCCAGTCGTAATGATAAAACAACTCTTCAACATCTGCAGAAATTCCTTTTATATCTCTTCCCATAGTTCGATTAAAAAATTCAATATAATAATTTGTTAACGGTATGATATCTTCTCTCCTCTTTCTAATTGGAGGAATATTCAACTGCACTACTCTCAAACGATAATAGAGATCTTCCCGTAAATTTCCTTTTTTCACGCATACAAATGGATCTTCATTCATTGCAGCTATGATTCTTACATCAACAGGTATCTCTGTAATTCCTCCGACTCTTGTTACCTTTTGCTCCTCTATTGCTTTTAATAGCTTTGCCTGAATCCCTAAATCCATAGAATTAACTTCATCTAAAAATAAGGTTCCTCCATTAGCAGCTTCAAACAAACCCATACGATTTTCGGCTCCCGTAAATCCTCCTTTTACCGTACCAAATAAAATACTTTCTAAAAGATTCTCCGGAATCGCCGCACAATTCTGCACAAGGAACCTTGCGCCATCACGCCTACCGATAGTATGTATCGCTCGAGCAACTAATTCTTTACCTGTACCTGTTTCTCCAAAAATCAACACATTAGAATCAGATTTAGAAAGTTTAATGATGGAAGACTTCAACTGCTCCATAGATTTTGATACAGAAATAATATCACTCAATAATCCACCTTGTTGATTTTCCTTCTTTAATTCAGAATTCATTACAAAGATATTCAGATACTCGTCTCTATTTTGTAAATACAGAAAAACTTCGACAGCCCCCACAATCCTTTCCTGTTCCAAAACGGGAAAGGTACTAAAAATAGCTTCATAAACTTCACCTTTATAATTTATTAATTTCTGATGCTGATTAATTAAAGGCTTTCCAGTACGAATCACTTCCAGCAGTGTACTATCTTGCGGTTTTATATGTGGATAAACAGAAAACAAGTTTTTACCCACAATTTCCTTATTCGTTAAAGTATTGATATCCTGCCGTTTATTATTATAATACTCTATACTTCCTTTTCGGTCTACAATAATCGCACCATCAAAATAGTTGTATATATTCAATATCTGTTCCACATATTTAGACGGTCCCATAAATCCTCCCCATTTCTAAGATGAAGTAAACTTATTTGCATCTAAAAGTATACCCCCCCCCCCGTATATTTTTTCAATATATAATTTCTTTTCATGATGCCTGTAAACGACAAACCCTTCGTTCTTTAAAAAAATTAATGTTGTCACGGATAACCCTGTAGCATATTTTTCATATCCAACGGCACAATCGTCATAAATAAAAATGACAGTCCTGTTATAGAACTGTCATTTTTATTTATGTAATTCATTTTACTGTACAGAAGCCGCTTTCTTTTCTTTCTTATCGTAATAAACATAGATTACTGCACCAATAGCAGGTACTACGATCAAACCAACAATTGACATAAATGGGTCTTCAATGAAGTTATTTATCATCAATCCTGCAAAAATAATAGTAGTAATGATTACAGTTACAGCACCGCCCCAAACCTTGTATGGTTTTTCAAGTTCAGGGAACCTATATCTATTTACAAGTACGCCTGCAACACCTAGTAAAGAGCCGATCATTCCGAGAAATACTACTAAAGTAGTCAATTGATCCAGACTTCTCATCAGAACCAAAATACAGGATAATACACCTTGCGTAATTAAGGACATTGCCGGAACACCTCTCTTTGAAAGCTTGCCCTGGCTCTTAAAGAAATGTCCTTCAGCAGACATCGCATATCCAATTCTTGCAAATGCCAACACCTGTCCGTTCAAGGAACCGAGCATCGCAATCAGCATTGTTGCTACAACAAGAATACTGCCTGCGCTGCCGAAAATTCTCCTTGCTACTTCAGTTCCTAAATAAATATTATCATTTTCAATCATTGCTCTTGCTTCATCAACAGGAATTACTCTGTAAATAGCAAAATTGAAAAAGAAATACAGTACTGCTACAGCTGCTACGCCTATAATCAGCGCCATCGGCAAATCACGCTTCGGATTTTTCATTTCTTCTCCGATATTTGCAACATTGGACCAACCTTCATACGCCCATAAAGTAGCTAATACCGCAAAAGAAACTGTACTAATTCCTGCCCCGAAGCTCAATGCACCGCCATCTACATCAGTAGGAACCGGATTTAAATCCGGCATATGAGTTCCGATAGCAATTGCCGCAACCAGGATAACCAGCAAAGGAACAATCTTCGCAACCAGCGCTACATTGGCCATCATAGAAGCTTCTTTTACACCCAGGATATTGTAAAGCGTAAATAAAATAATAAGAACAATAGCAATAGATTTTACAGTTCCATCCGTCATACCCGGGAAGAAGTCTATCAAAGCTGTGGGAATCGCAATCGCCACCGCTGCAATTGAACCAGGACTTGCAATTAACCACTGGCTGAAGCCATACATATATCCTACAATAGGATGATAAACTTCATTAAGATATACAGTTAATCCGCCAGCTTTTGGTCTTGAAGATCCAAGCTCAGAAATACATAAAGCACCTAATAAACTAATTATACCTCCAATAATCCAGCACATCAGTGCAACACCTGTATTGTAGTTAGCTCTCTGCAATACATAAGAGCCTAGATAAAAAATTCCTGAGCCAACCATGATGCCGGCTACAATGCTAACGCCTCCGAAGACAGTGATTTCTTTTTTAAATGAACCGCCTTCAAGTGCATTTTTATTTTGACTTGACATCCTTTTTTCCTCCTTAATACTCATTTTTATCTGTGACAGAATATAGCAAAAAATATGCCAAGCCGTTCTTGGTTGAAATCACAGTATTTCAGTCACCTAATCAAGATAACATTCACTCTTATTCAGACAATTTTTTTAACATGTCAAGATATTTTACTGTCCGACTTTCACATTAACCAATAAGCGAACAGAAGTCTACCCATTAGAATGTGCGCTCGGCGAGCCCACCACCCAGAAAAAGAGGCTGGAAATCAAATAATTTGATTTCCAGCCTCTTCTTCTTTTCGCTTTTTATCAGCCGATATATTTACCATCTTTCAGAATAGCTTTTGCCTTTTCTGCATTCGCACCACTGACCAGTACGACAGGACCTGTGCAACCCATGCCGGTTTCGGCATAAATTCCCCCTTTCCATAAAGAAGCAGCCGCATCATCAAGATCAATGACTTCAATTCCATGGATCTCATATGTAACAATTTCCTTTTCCGGAGGCTTCACAGTTTTATCAGATGAATGCTCACCCTTTGCACTGTTTTTTATATCATTTAATATCTGTATCAGACCGGCTGCCTTTGCTGCCGCAAACTCACTTTTTGCAATTGCAAACATATCATTCTTCAGGAGTTCAGACGCATACTGAATTGCCCCTGCAATGACTGGCGCTCCTGAGGCCCTTGAAACAATCATGACAACTTTATCATAATCCTCTCCAATCCCGGGACCATAACCATAACCTAAAGACTCATAACTTCCGCCTGTTGTATATGCAGAGAATAGCTTCATCATCAGATTTCCGGTTAAAGCATCCATCACCATTACATCACAGGAACCGCTGAGAAGATCATTTCCTCTCATCACAACGCCTCCGTCTGCTCTCGCCGAAGATGCAAACTCGATCGGATATCCGCCTTCTTTCAGCTTCATCAGGGCTTTTTCGGTCTGTCTGGCGCCGTCAATATTCGCAATGCCGACAGTCGGTGTTTTAATACCGCTTGCCTTCGCTGCAATGATACCATATACTGCATTCTTGACCATCGCTTCTGTACGGTCTGTAGATGATGTTCCTGTTGTCGCCGCCAAAAACATTTCTTTTCCTCTGCCCGGCGTAATAACCCGACCAATGGTAGAAACACCGATCGGGAACGGGTAGTGCATTGTAACTGCACCTGCAATTTCCCCATTCTCCAACATCTGTTCCATTTTAGTATGCGCATCGTCGCCTTCGATCACAATTGCTTTATAACCGCGGCTTTCAGCGATGCAAACACCTTCATATATATTTTCCATGCCGTGTTCTGTCCCTGAAACAGCAACGCCAATTACCGGTTTTCCACCAAATTCTCCGGTTTCTAAAGCATCGGCAATATCAAGGAAAGTTTCGGCAATCATTTTTTTGATCTGCTTTTCTGACATTTTTAATTCCTTTCCGTAAGCACCCGCTTATTTTTCCATCAAAGAACCCGCAAATTCACGCATTGCTGCGCCGATCAGGTTTCTTATCTCTGCTTCAGACACTGCAGCGGCTTCTTCTGCTTTACCCGGATTTGCTTCAACAATAAAGGAAACACCATCAAACAGATTTGTCATACGCCCTAAAAACAGGCTGCCTTTTCCGATGATCATAGCACGCTTTGTTTCGCCCGCCAGAATCTCATCGCGGCAGAAACCCAGGTAAGGCACCCCTGAAGGAATATGTCCCTGGGTCGGCGCCCATCCGGTCATTCCATGTTCTTTTACAAAAGATACCAGCTGTGCTTTTTCAAGGTCGCCTTTTTTAACGCCTAAAGCTCCAATCATCTTGTAGTTTGCTTCTGGAACATCTCCTGCTCCTGCAGGCTTTGTAATGTCAGGATTCTGCAGCTCCGGTGCATATTTATCTACATCGGTGATCTTCAGTCCGACTCTCTCCAGCGGTTCCGTTACCAGAGAACCGATAACAGCCTGAGGTGAAGAGCCTGTTCCTACGGTATGGCGGCCTACAATATCATTTCTGATGATCGGATTTACACCGTCATTTTCACTGATCAGAACTGCAAATCCGCCAATGCAGTCTTCCAGGATCGGAAGACCTTTCTTGACATGATCCTTTCCGTTCATTCCCAGCTTTGCAGTACAGCCGCCAGCTGCAACAATTACATTTTTAAAAGTTCCGGCTTTTACTAAAGATGCCGCATCAAGAACTGCATGAGAAGGACCTGCACAGAAACCTCTGATGTCAGAGCCTGTTGCTGCAAATAATCCCGCCACCTCTGCCGCTGCCTTTGCAAAGTTGCCGCCGCCTCTCTGGTTCATATCGCCGCAGGCTTCTTCACAGCAGTCAACAACATAATCAACTTCTGATACATCAATTCCGGTTATCTTCAAAAGGTGAAGAATGGAAAGCACTTCAGAGGCTTTGGTAACTAAATTCTCCAGCATTACATGGGCGCTTAAGTTTACATCGACATCATGAGCTCTCTTAACAGCGCCGACCAGTTTGCCTTCATGATAAAGCGGTTCCGCATGTTCGTCTTCTACCAGAGATTTTATCGCGCTTTCGGTTTCTTCTGCATTTTTATCCAAAATTGCAATCTGCTCCGGCTTCAACATTCCATGTGCAGTTAATTTTGCTTTTACATCTGCCGCAAATCCGGACTCCAGTTTTACCAGATCAAACACATCGCAGATCTGAATCAGTCCGAGAAACTCATCTTGCGGCATGATTTCCCCGTATTTTCCGTTACGCTGCGAATCTGCCGCTTTCTTATCATACCACGGGAATCCGGCCTCTCCCAGTTCCTTGCTGGTCATATTCCCGATATACACCTGATTCGGCATATATGCCAGCACATCATCAAAGCTTCTTAAATGGCCCGGCAACTCTTTGAGATATTCAGATTCCGGATTTACGATCATTTCCGTAGTCTGCGTAGTACCGTTATGTAACACCATATCCGGAGCTGCCGCTAAAATGTAGCTTGCGCCCTTAATTACTGCATAATTACTCATCGTAGTATTTACTCCTTCTCGCCTTACAGCTGCTCATAATACTTTTTGATCATAGCTTCTACGGCTTCTTTTGTTGCGTCATCTTTTACTAATTCTTCAACTTTTTCGCCATCTTTATAGATTGCAATGACAGGAAGACCCATTACTTTCTGTCCGATTGCAAGTCTTCTTGCCTTTGTTGTATTTAAGCTTGTGAATTTAATCTTATCCCCGTAAGTTTCGCTGAAAGCGTGTACATGCGGCATCAGAGCCTGGCAAGGAACACAGCCGTCTCCGAAAAAGTCAACCAGTACATAGCCTTCTGCTTTTAATACTTCTTCTTCAAAATTAGTCTTGTTTACTTCTAACATTATTCTTTCCTCCATTATTGATTATTCATGTTCTTCAATATATTTTCCAGCCTGCACTGCTGCGATCGCGCCGTCGGCAGCAGCAGTTACAACCTGTCTCAGACTCTTTTCTCTTAAATCTCCTGCCGCAAATACGCCCGGGATATCCGTCTGCATATTGTCATCTGTTACAATATATCCCTTTTCGTTCATGGCAACCTTTCCTTTGAACACTTCTGTATTAGGCTGGAAGCCGATGAAAACAAAGATACCGAAGGTACCATCTTCTTCATCTGCAGTAATTTCCGTCAGTTCGTCTGTTTTTGTATTCCGGATTACCATAGATTCAACAAGACCGTCGCCTTTGATTTCTTCTACAACAGAATTCCATAAGAAATCCACCTTTTCATTTGCAAAAGCCTTTTCCTGAATAGATTTTGCCGCTCTGAGTTCATCTCTTCTGTGAATAATGGTCACTTTTCTTGCAAATTTGGTTAAATACAATGCTTCCTCTACAGCCGAATCTCCGCCGCCTACTACATAAACCTCAAAGTCTTCAAAGAAGGCAGCGTCGCAAGTCGCGCAATAAGAAACGCCTTTTCCGGACAGTTCTTTTTCTCCCGGACAGCCAATCGGAACCGGGTGTGCTCCTGCCGCAATGATAACTGTTTTCGCTCTATATTCATCGTGAAGTCCTTTCAGGACTTTCACGGGTCCTTCCAATTCCATATCCGTAATCGTATCGAGAGTATGTTCAACTCCAAATTTTTTGGTCTGTTCTTCCATACGGGCGATCAGAGAAGGTCCTGTTTCTTCCTCCAGACAGCCTGGATAATTTTCGATTTCGTTGGTGATAACAATTTGTCCACCTGATTTTGCTTTCTCTACGATCAGAGTGTTTAGTCTGGCTCTGCCGGCATAAAGTCCTGCTGCAAGTCCGGCCGGACCCGCTCCTATAATAATTACATCATAAATTCCCATAAGAGTTTTCTCCTTTTTATTCGTTGACTTTATTGTTTGACATTCCCGGAGGAATCAAGCCGCACAAGACTCCCCCGGTTGATTTTAGACTAAAGCTGCTCTCTGATCGCGTTCATTTCACTACAGATATCATCAACATCCAGTACCATTTCCATCATACTGATCTGTTCATCATATACAGCCTCGTCAATTTCTGCTTTTACCTCAGGTTCACAGATATGATATACTGAGAGTTTCAACGAAACTCCTGCCAATGGACCTGCAAAAGTAGGGTCGCCTAAAGTTACTGTTTCTGCAGCAAGGCCTGCTGCTTCGCCTTCTGCTGCACCCAGCAGAACAACGAGGTTTTCAGCACCGTACTGTTCAGTAAACTCTTTGACTCTTCTCTGATTTTCAAGATCCATAGCTCCGGCAGCCGTTCAGACAAAGCATTCAGTTGAAGAAAATACAACTTCAGCTCCGGCAGATTCTGCGCATTCAGCAATCGCCTGTCCCGGAATACCGTCTCTGTCACCGATGATAATCGCTTTCTTATCTTTAAGAATTGCCATAGAACCGTCTCCTTTCTAAAGAATAATGTGCATTAACACCCACATTACATCATAATGCAAGTCCTGTGCCACCCTTTATTAAAAATAAAGCTTAAATACTAATGTAAATATCCCTTATTTCCAAGGTTTTATATGTAAATTCTCATTATCTTTTCTCGTAAAATATACACCTTCAAAGAAGCGACGATTTTTCGTCGTTTTCAAGGCTCACTTTCTGTCTTTTTAACAACCTGGCATTATTTTTGCCTTATTAAAAATTATAATACAAAACGCATAAAGGCTTAGGATAAACTTATGAATACAAATAAGCAAAAACAACTTATTTCTAATATTATGCTGATTACTGCCGCCGCAATTTGGGGCAATAACTTCATCTTTCAAAAAAACGCAACAGAAATCATCGGTGCTTTTCTTTTTATGGCCCTGCGTTCCTTTCTTGGTGCAGCAACCTTGATTCCTATCACTTTAGTAATACAACGAAACCAGAAAACAGAATATACACGCCGCTCTTTTCTCCGTCTTTTAGTAATTTCCGCCTTTTGTGGCTGCGTTACAATAACCGGACCGTACTTGTCCAGATCGGTCTTGCGTGGACAACCATCAGCAAAGCCGGGTTTCTGAATGCGATTTATATTATCTTTGTTCCAATATTGGGAACTCTTTTTTCAAAAAAAAGGCTACACCGTTTATGTGGACCGGTATCATATTGGTTGCTGTCGGCCTGTATTTTCTATGCCTTTCCGAAGCACTGCATTTGCAGCGCGGTGACCTCATTATTCTGTGCGCAACACTATTCTTCGCGCTTCATATACAACTCGTTTCTAAATTTGTTCACCAGGTAAACGGGCTTCATATGATGTGTTTAGAATTTTTCTGTGCCGATATTTTCTGTTCAATCATAACATTTTTATTCGAATCACCATCTTTAGCGCAAATATATCCTTGCATTGGAGGGATTCTATTCGCCGGCATTTTAGACATCGGTGTCTGCTATGCTCTGCAGGTTACAGCCCAAAAATACACAGACCCTACAGTTTCAGCATTATTAATGAGTTTAGAGTCTGTTTTCAGCGCACTTGCCGGCGTCCTTTTCCTGCACGAATCATTTACCCTTCGTGAGGGCATCGGGGTGGTCCTCATCTGTTTTGCAGTCATCGCAGCTCAGCTTCCGTCCCCAGAAGAAAGCTCTTAATTCCCCAAAATATCACTTTTATCATATCAACAATTTTTGTCAGTGACAAAATTACGACCATTTTCTGTCACTCAATCCCCAATTTCTTCATCTTATAAGTCAAAGTTGCTCTCGGGATTCCTAAAAGCACACTAGCCTGGGAATGATTTCCTTCAACTTTTTCAAGCGCTTCTATAATCAGATTTTTTTCTTTTTCTTCAAGTACCTGCCGCAGATCAAAGCGCCGATTCTTATCAAAGACAGAAAGCCTTTCTTTCTCCATACCAAAAAAATCACGTTCCTGATCTTTATGTATCATTTTATCATAAGCATATTTAGGTAAATCATTAACCTCCAGCTTATCAGTTTTACTTACCGCAATCATGGATTCCAGCATATGTTTTAATTCCCGGACATTGCCCTCCCATCGATAGGATTGCAAAAGTGATTTAAGTTCCCCATCAATTTTTTTCACATTTTTCCCATAATCCTCATTCAGCTTCAGTCTAAAATGTTCTAAATAATAATCCAAATCATCTAGTCTGTCTCTAAGTGGCGGTATGTAAATCATCCCGCTGCTAAAACGATAAAACAAATCCGGTCTTATAATATGCTGCTCCATGGCCTCTATCGGATCAAAATTCATTGCTGCAATAACTTTAACTTTTACCTTTTGTTCTCTGCTGCTTCCCAGTTTTCTAAAGGTTCCATTCTGAAGTACTCTAAGTAATTTACCCTGCACACTGTATGGCATTGCATTCAGTTCATCCAAAAAAAGGATTCCCTGATTGGCCTCCTCGAAGAGGCCTTTTTTATTCTCAGCTCCTGTATATACGCCTTTCTCAGTGCCGAACAAAATAGACTCAAACAGGTTTTCCGGAATCGCCGCACAGTTCTGTACAACAACTTTACGCCGGTCTACCCCCGCCTCAGTAATCATAGCCTGAGAAAATAGTTCTTTCCCCGTACCTGTTTCCCCATAAATCAACGTAGGGTTAGGCAAATGTGCCATAAACTTCGCCTTTTCGATAGCATCAAGCATAGTAGGATTCTTAGTTAATACGTCACTGAACGTAATCTGATTAGGTTTCTCCGTATTAACTTCATTTTCCTGTTCACTCTGATTCCAGCCGACTGTAGTCACATCCTTTGCAAGTTCAATAGCACCCATAACCTGACCTTCACAGATGATAGGAATTGTAATACTGTCACTGCATATAGTTCTTCCCCAAAAATCTGTTACCTTCTGATTCTCCCGAAAGATAACCTTTCCGGTATTGATACACTTGGCAACCGTACTGTTCTTCTCCTGGATATCCGGATAAACTTCAAAAAACTTTCTGTTCTGATATTCTTCCCTGTTAATAATCTGCGCATGTTTATTGATTCGTTTTTCGTATCTTGCGTCAAAAACAATATTAAAATCCCGATCAACGATGGCAATATAATTAACCACATTTACTTTTGGAAATTCTTTTTCAGGCATTTCGTATAACCTCTCTTTTAAAAAGGGCACCATGAAAATTCCCATGATGCCCAAATGCTTTTCTTAAAACTCTTTTACCAGATCGTCCGGAGATGTAAAAGGAATATCCAGTTTTTCAGATGTTTCTAAAAGAGTAAGTTTACCATTATATGTGGTAAGACCTCTTCTCAAATGTTTATCATCCTTCAATGCCCGTTTTACACCCTTATTTGCAATCGCCATCGCAAAAGGAAGCGTTGCATTGGAAAGCGTTACCGAAGCAGTCTGTGCAAATGCAGACGGAATATTATCCACGCAGTAATGCATAATGCCTTCCTCATAATAAACAGGATCTGCATGCGTTGTCGATCTGCATGTTTCCACTGCACCTTCATCATCGCATGCCACATCAATAATCAGGCTTCCCTGCTTCATCAGTTTTAAATCTTCTCTGTAAATAAGATGATCTTTTCTGGTTTTAGGCCATAAAATGCAATTAATTACAACATCGGATTCTTTCAGGCACTGCAGCAGATTTGTTCTGTTAGAAAACATGAAAGATACATTCTGAGGCATAATTTCCTTTGCTTTCAGCATAGCATCATAATTAATATCCAGCATATTAACATGGTTGCCAAATGCTGCCGCAAGTTCGCAGGCCCCCATTCCAGAATGACCGCATCCTATAATCGTAACAGTCGGTGCAGCTGCTCCGCAGACATTTGCAAGTAGCTTACCGCTTCCACCGTGAATCGTCTGCGCAAAATTCAGGGCTGCTAAAAATCCTCCTTTTCCGGCAAGTTCACTCATTGGACTAAGCAGTGGCCATTCGCCTCTATCGTCGGAAATGTCTTCATACGCAATACTGGTACATCCGCTTTCCATCAAGGCTTCAGTCTGATCTTTATGTGCGTTAGAATGGATATAAGTAAATACAATTAAATCATCTCTCAGGTATTTATACTCCTGCGGAAAAATCTCTTTTACTTTGTAAATCAAATCCGCTTTTTTCCAGACATCTTCTGTATCCATTTCAATTACAGCGCCGGCCGCAGCATAATCCTCATCAGTATAGCCGCTTCCCAGACCCGCATTATGTTCAACATAAACCTCGTGTCCTTTTCTTACAAACTCACTGACAGCTGAAGGTATCGCCGCTACACGGTATTCATTTTCTTTAATTTCCTTTGCAATACCAATTCTCATTTTTATTTCCTCCTAAACTATTTCTTATGAATAAATAAAACCGATAATCAAGAATCCTATGCATGAGCAGATTGCTGAAAGAAGTGCATACGGGATCTGCGTTTTAACATGGTCTACATGGTCACTGCCTGCTGCAAGAGATGACAGAATTGTGGTATCTGATAATGGTGAACAGTGATCTCCAAAAGTTCCTCCGCCCATAACAGCGCCTACAGCAGCATATACGATTCCGTTTAATTCTCCGCCGGAAACATTGAATGCAAGCGGAATAGCGATTGGAATCATAATAGCAAATACGCCCCATGCAGTTCCAGTAAAGAAACTGATAAATGCGCAAATCAAGAATGTCATTACTAACAACGTAACAGGAGTCATCCAGCTTTCTGTTACACTGATTACATAGTTAGCTGTACCTAAAGTGCCACTGATACTGTTAATGCAATAAGCCATAGCTAAAATCAGAATCGCGCTCATTACACTTTTAATACCCTCAATTGCAGTATCCATCATTTCTTTTAATGTCGCCATTTTCTGAATTAGAAGAGTGACAAACTGATATGCAACAGCTACTACAAATGCTTCCAGCGTCTTTGCAGTGCCTGTAATAACATAAGTACCAACTGTAATTCCAATAATAATAACTGCAGGCATCAAAAAGTTAATAAGAAGATTTGGTTTAATACCTTCTTTAGGCTGAATACCATCAAGTTCTCTGCTCAACAGTGGATTTGCACCGTCAGCAATCACTTTTCCTTCTTCCATTGCTCTTTTCTCTGCCTTTCTCATCGGACCGAAATCCGGTAAAATTTTAGTAGAGAACAGACCGCAGAAAACAAGTGCAAAAATACAATACAAATTATAGGGAGCTGAATGCACAACAACATCCTGTGCAATGGAAGCATCTGCAATTGCTCCAATTCCAACTAACAGTCCAGCAACATAAATGGCCCATGAAGTAAACGGAATCAAACAACAAATTGGTGCCGATGTTGAGTCACAAATATAAGCCAACTTTTCTCTAGCAACCTTAGCCTTATCTGTAATTGGTCTCATAACATTTCCCACGTATAATGGGGAGAAATAATCAGAGAAGAAGATAAAGATACCCAAAGCATAAGATAACGTAGCAGCGCCTCTGCTCTTCAAATTATACTTTCCAATTACATCCGCAAATGCTTTAATAGCTCCCGACTTCTGAAAGTATGCTACCAGAATCCCGATAAACACTTCAATTGCCAGTACCCACATAAAGTCTGCATTTCCTAATGCTTCCTGAATAAGGCCTGTAAATCCAGTAACCACATTCTGTCCTGTGATAATAATGCCCACAATTACACCTATCAGAATTGAGAGCAGCGCGTCTCTTGTGATAAATGCCAGAACTAGCGCAATAAACGCGGGTGCTAATGATAGAATTCCATATTCCATATATAATTCCTTCCTTTCTTGCCTTTTGGCACGGCTAATAAATTTGTAAATATATTTAGCAACAATCATGCCACAATAAGAATTTTATAGAAATGTTTGAAATTTCAACATTATATCATTTTTATCGACAGGAGCGCTCTCCCGCTTATAAATCCACGACAGGTTTTAGGCGTCCAAAAACGAACACCCCGACAATTTTTAAGCATATATATTTTGGGCTGTTTCTTCGAATAAGCTTCTTTGGTAACGACAAAAAATTTGCGCCCCAATATCCCTTTCTCTCGGCAAATCAGACAAATAAGTAAATATCACGTTAGTTCTTCTTTTGCAAAAAACTATCCATAATAAAGTCTTTAAATCTAGATGCCATAGGTGAAAGTGTAATGCCCCTGTTATAAACCATATAAAATTCTCTATCCAAATGAAAGTCAGAAAATCTAAACACCAAATAATCTTCCTTTTCTTCTTGTCCCTCTACCGCAAGATGCGAAACAATAGATACGCCTAATCCACCCGAAACACACTGTTTAATAGCTTCGAGACTGTTTATCGTTGCCACGGCACTGAGTTTACTACCTTTATATTTATACACTTTATCTTCAAATGATGTTCGGGTTGCAGAACCCTCTTCTCTCCATATAAACGCTTCATTACAGAAATCTTCTGTTGAAATATATTCCGATTGTTCTCGCAAAGACAAAAATTTTTCGTTTTTAGGCGTAATTAAAACCGCTTCATCCCTGCAAAGAAATTCATAGCTCAAACTGTTATTTTTGTACTCTCCGGTAAATCCAAGCTCCCCTTTTCCGTCAGATATATTATTCCAGACCATTTCACTGTCTGATTGCTCTAAGTAAAAACGAACCCCCGAATACTGCTGTTTAAACTTTGCCATCATCGGCGGCAAAAGAAACTGCCCCGGAATACTGGAAGCCTGCATTTCCACCACGCCGGACATTGCGCCCTGCAGATTTCCCATTGCCATGATGGCCTTTTCCCTGGTATTGAGCAAATTCAGAGCATATTTATAAAAGGCTCTCCCCTGTTTCGTCGGGCGCGATTCTTTACCGAGCCTGTCAATCAGCGTAACGCCCAGCTCTTTTTCCAGCGTACTGATATGCGTACTGATTGTCGGCTGCGTTAAAAAAGAGGCATCAGCAGCTTTTGAAAAACTTTTATACTTTATTACATTCACAAATGCTTCAATTTGTTTAAATTCCATATTCTCCTCCGGCATCCAGAAAAATTCTTACATCTTCCACTTTTTGCGTTATCTTTTCCCTGTCCAGGTGATCCAGTATTACTAAGGCATATTTTCTTGAAGTTCCTATCACATCTCTAAACTGTGCCAAGGTAAATTTCCCATCGTTTTCTTCTGCGATCCTGCGAGTTTTCTTAACTGCCTCTCGGAATGCATCTGATGCAATATAATACTGATAATCCAATCGAAGCAAAAATCCCTCCACAGCCAGCGCCTCAATAATATGCTTTCCGTTGACTTTATCTGCTTCCGCCTCCAGGGCTTCTTCTATCGTCGGCATTTCAAAAGGCTTGTCCCTGTATATCTCTATCATTCTCTGCCGCATCTGTTCCAGTTCCGGAGAATATTCTATACTAAAGTCTTTGAGGGAAACCGTCTGGCCTGCGCATTTAATAACAGAGTCCTTTTCCATCAGAGAAAACAGTTCTTCCGCCACTTTCCCGTCTTGTAAATGCATATTCTTCATCAGTCTTGACTTAAACTCTTCTTTTGCCATTCCTAAAGAAAGCTTATTCTTACTATGATAGTTCTCCAGTATTTCCACGCTTTCGGAAACAACCTTCAAAAAAGCTTCTTTATGAATCCATCTCCGTCCCGGCATTTGGATCAAAACGCCTTCTTCTTTAAGCTCGTTCAAGATATACTGCCCGATATGATACTGCAGACAGATCTTGCAGAACAGTTCTTCATCTGACGGTGCCCCAAGCCCTTCTTCTTTTACCAGCAGAGCCATGATCTCTTTATCTGATCCGACATCTTTGATCCGAAGACGCTCCAAAATATCCTCTCGAAATCTCTTATGCTTATCCGGATTTGCCTCCAGCACTTTACCGCCTCCCACTGTAATCACAGGGGAATAAAATCTAATGATAAATCTGTCGCTTCGCCGAACTGCAATCTCCTCTTCAAGCCTAAGCTGTGCATAACACTGTTCTCCCGGAAATAAAGCATCTCGATCCAGCAAAACAACTTTTCCGATCACTTGTGAGGCTCCGCAATAAATATGCACCCTGCTTCCGTTCAGAACTTCCCTTTCCACAGTTTCAAATAATTCAAGTCTGACATCGAGCATCATAGACGGCGTCAATCCTGTCGGTCTTGCCAAAACCTGTCCTCTTTCCAGTTCTTCCTTTTTTACGCCGTTTAAGTTCACAGCAGTTCTCTGGCCTGCATATGCTGTCTGTACAGTATGATTATGAACTTGAAGATTTCGAATTTTAACTTTCCTGCCCTGCGGATAAACCATAACCTCTTCACCGGAAGAAACCTGTCCCTCCAATAAAGTTCCGGTGATTACCGTGCCGAAGCCGTCAATGGTAAACACTCTGTCAATCGGCAGACGGAACAGCTCCGGCTCTGTCTGTCTCAGTCCCTTGTCCTCAATGTTGGATAAAATCAAGCGTTTCAGTTCTTCAATATTGAATCCGGTATACGCCGACACTTCGACCATAGGCGCATTTTCCAAAAAAGTCCCGCTAACCAGCGAGGCAGTGTCATCTTTCACAAGTTCACGCCATTCTTCGTCCTGAACCAGATCACTTTTGGTAAATACAATAATTCCCTTTTCAATGCCCAGCATTGTAAGAATCTGCAGATGTTCCACAGTCTGCGGCATAACGCCTTCATCTAACCCTATTACAAGCAAAACCATATCGATTCCGCCAATTCCGGCCAGCATATTTTTAATAAATTTCTCATGGCCGGGTACATCGATGACACTGATATCATATTCGCCTAAAACAAAGTCTGCAAATCCGTTTTCAATGGTAATGCCTCTTTTTTGTTCCTCCTTCAAACGGTCCGTATCTATTCCCGTCAGTGTTTTAATCAGGCAGGTCTTCCCGTGATCTACATGACCTGCCGTTCCAATTACGATATTTTTCATTCTACTCTCTCTTTCATTACTGCCGCAAGTTTCTGAACCAATATTTCCTGCTCCTGCAGCGTAACTGTTCGAACATCTATTACAATTCTATCCCGTACAATTCTTACGATTACCGGAATTTCTCCCAGTCGCAGTCCTTCCGCAACGGCCGCCGCCTGTATACCGGTATGTTTTAAAAACACAGCCCAGCTCTTCAAAACAGTATCCGGCGCACTGCCGCCGCCTACCATTCCGTCCACTGCTGCAACTTCTGTTTCAACCCCCAGCTCCAGATCATCTATTCGTTTCTTCAAGAGTTCAGCTTCTTTATACAGTTCATCGTTATTTTTCGTCAGCATAGCAAGTGTGGGGATTTCCTCTTTCGCTTTCTTTTCGTCATAGTAAGCAAGGAAAACTGCTTCCATTGCAGCAGCAGTCATTTTGTCGATACGTAAAACTCTTGCAAGCGGGTGCTTTTTCATTCGGTCGATATAGTCTTTTTTCCCGACGATAATTCCTCCCTGCGGACCGCCGAGCAGTTTGTCGCCACTGAAAAGAACCACATCTGCCCCGGCGCTGAGGCTGTCTTTTACTGTAGGCTCGAAAATTCCGTATTCAGTAAGGTCTGTCATCAGGCCGCTTCCCATATCATAAACGAGGGGCAGGCCGTGTCTGTCCGCCACTTCCCGCAATGCATGCAGCGACACATCTTCTGTAAACCCAATGATTTTATAATTGCTGGTATGCACTTTCAGTAACATGCCCGTATTTTCTCCGATCGCTTTTTCATAATCGCCAATCCTGGTTTTGTTCGTGGTTCCCACCTCTGCCAGGTGCGCTCCGCTCTGTTCCATAATTTCAGGCACTCTGAAGGAACCTCCGATTTCTACCAGTTCACCTCTGGAAATTACTACTTCTCTGCCTTTTCCAAGAGCCGCTAGGCAAAGCATCGTTGCTGCTGCATTATTATTAACAACCATGGCGGCTTCTGCGCCTGTGATCTTCCTGATCAGTTCCTCCGTATGCACATGGCGCGACCCTCTCTTTCCGGACATTGGATCATACTCCAGTGTCGAATATCCCGAAACGGCCTCTGTAACTGCCGCAATCGCATTCTCACTTAATTTTGCTCTTCCTAAGTTCGTATGTAAAACTACACCCGTTGCATTGATCACGCGCCGCAGACTTTTAAAACGCAGTCTGCGGATATGTTCTTCCACTTCCTCTGCGATAGAATCAAACGAAAGAAAGGCCTCCTTCTGCAGTATCTCACTGTGAAGAAACGCCTTTCTCTTTTCATCTATCACAGTTCTTATTTCATCTGCTACCTGTTCATGAGAAAGACCGCAGGAAGCGCGGACGATTCTCTCATCTCTTAAAAGATCATCTACTTTTGGCAGGTTTCGAAGTAATTCACTGTGCATAGCATTCTCCTTTTCAATTTGGCGGGAGTATGTGGGAATCGAACCCACCCAAGAGGCTCCTAACCCCTCGCACCGGTTTTGAAGACCGTAGGGCACACCAGCACCCATCTACCCCCATACTTTGGTACACTTGTTAAGTATCCTCGCTATACAAGGCAGACACGGGAATCAGCGCCGCTGATTCCCTTACCGCCTATTACTCATATCTTTATATCTATTTTATTTTACTTTACTAAAAGCTCCAGGGCATTCATTACGATTTCTCTCTGGCGTCTTTCTTCTTTTTCCGCCGGTAACTGCGGGTTGCCGGTTGGATAAGGAATCGCCTGCGCGCCGGATATTCTGGCTGCGCCGACAGTCTTTGAAATCGGAGTAACTGTACAGATGTGAGCTGCAGGGATACCTGCTTTTTCAATTTGTTTCACTATTGTTGCACCGCAACGCGTACAGGTCCCTCAGGTGCTCGTCAGGATAACGCCGTCAACACCTGCTGCAAGCAAGTCTTTTGCCATTTCCTGACCAAATTTTGTAGCATCAGCCACGGAGGTGGAATTTCCTGTTGTTGTCAACAGATAAGGATATATTTCGCCTATTACACCTTCTTTTTCCAATGTTTTCAACATTCTGTAAGGCGCAACTCTGTTCGGATCCTCGTTTGCATATACCGGGTCATAACCTGCATGAACAGATTCAAATTCGCCGGCTTTCAGCTCATCCATACCTTCCAGGCTATACTTTTTCCAGAACTTTGCAGTTGCCGCATACATATGATCCGGATTTCCCATAGGCACAATACCGCCGGTTGTACACAATGCAATTTTTGCATGCGCTAAATCAGCAAGCGGCGCTGCCGGATCAACTTTCTCATATACAGAGATTTCCAGTTCTGTGTCATACGGCTCGCCGTTTAATTTTTTAACCAGCATGTCAACCGCTCTTTTCGCACCGTTATCTTCGTGGAATACATTTACACGCTGTCCCTTTGGATAATAATGCTCCTGCTTCGGCGTACCTAATTTTTCGCCGGAGATCAGCTTATTCACAAAATCTGTGATCAGCGGAATCGCTTTTCTGATGGTTGCGGCAGATTTGCCTACTTCCATGATATAGCAGTCTGCCTTATACATTTCAACGCCCGGGTTTTCCCAATATAAACCTGTAATGGAAGGAATACCGTAAGTGCTCTGTACAAATTTACAGGTTTCACAGCAGGCAATTCCGAATCTGCCCGCATTAAAAGCAGGTCCTGCGATCAGAATATCAGGTTTATAAGCTTCTACCTGTTTCTTAATGAATTCTTTGCATACATCCATGTTTTCAACGAAATAGTTATCGCCGCATACAATGGTTGCCACAATTTCTCCGCCCTTAATGCGTGGAGCAAAAGCCTGTGCATTTCCACGGATACCATCTTCTACAAAAGGTTCCTGATATGCAAACTCCTCTCCGCCGATCTGACCGAAGAATTGATTTGTATAAAATAAAATTCTCTTCATGATTCAGACTCCTTTTTATAAAGTAATACAGCCCAGCTTCGTATTGCCCTGCAGATTATGGCTTCCCATAATTCCGTGAATTTCAAGCAATAAGCTTCCGTCCTCCTGAATAGAGGTTACATTGCCGCCGCACACTCTTTCTACTTCTTTCAGATTACCGATTGTCTTTTCCATTGCAGGCAGCAGAACTGTCGCGTTGGAGTTGCCGGTTGAAACAATAGCGTTTGCTTCCTGTACACTGTCAGGCAGCGACTCACTCATTCCATCTACGCCGGCGTCTTCATTGGTGATAATAACAGTTTTGATACCATTTTTCTCCAGTTCCTGACATACGATCATCAGGTCTGTCGTAGGATTTCCAAATCCCTCCTGAGAAATGATAGCCCCCTGCGCACCCAGCATTTTCACCTGACGCACAGTCAGCATTCTGTCTCTGAATTTCTCTTTTAATGTGGTCATTAATGGGTTCAGCACAATTCCCATAAAGTTGATTTCTTTTCCGTGCTTTTCCATCAGTTCTTTAATAACCGCATTGTTCTGATGCATGTAAGTTGTTGTTTTTGATCCCGGTGAAACGCAGTTTCCGGAAATAACCGCACCGTCCATAACTTCTAACGGCGTGATCATGGTCGGAACCAGCACTTTAGCATCTCTTCCGTAGAAGTAAGTATCGTGCAGCAGACCCTGCGCCATGCAGTTATATACATAAACAACTCTCGGAAGATCCGGATACTCATTATATTTTTCTCCGATCGATTTCCATTCGTAGTTTTCAGTTTCGTAATCTTCGCAGTCAAACGCCAGTGTTGCAAGATAACGGGCAACTCTGATCCCTGCAAGACGAACAACTTCTTCATGGTCATGCTGGTCAACATAATCCTGTTTTTCAATAATCATAACTACATGATTCAGTTCGGAATAAACCGTATACTGCGTACCGGGGCCGGACATGTCAATAACGCCTTCCTGGAATCCCACGATCGGTCCTGTTGTTGTCAGCGCACAGCCGGATAATGCATAGGTCACGCCTTCTCCGGCTTCCTGCATATCTTCGGTAAACAGTCCCGGGAAGGTTTCTCCCGGTCCTTCTGCTTTTGCTCTCGGTTCAATGACATCTTTCACAGGAACAATTCTTACGGATTCCCCCGGTCTTGCGATATCAAAGGAAACACTCTTTACTCTGCCGTCTTCCAAAGCAATTTCTTCCAAAGTCTTTGGATCTACATGCAGGCAGCCGTCAACAATCTTATTTTCTGTATCAAAACAGATATCTCTGACGGCAACTTTTCTAAGTTCCAAATTCATATCAGATTTTCCTTTCTGTTTTCATTTGTAATGACATTAACTCATGTGGATGCACATCTTTTTACTGCTAATTATACTAGCAAAGTTCATGCCAAATGACTTATCAGGCATTTTCATTGGAAACTCGGCCTGCTTTTTCTAAAAAATGTATTGCAGTCTTTACGAATATCAATTTTCGACAAATTTCCGTCGCATTTACGCCAATTTATTGACGAAATATTTATTCCGCATCCTCAAGTCCTAATCTGTCCATCTTATATTTCAGGGTCTGTCTCGGAATACCGAGGAGTTCTCCCGCCTTCGTTTTGTTTCCTTTTGTTTTCGCCAGAGTTTTTAAAATAAGATTTCTTTCCAATATTTCTACAGCTGTTCTAAGGTCATAATTTTCAGCACCGAAATCCACAATAACGTTGTCTTCATCGCTTTTTTCGATTTTTTTCAGTTCAGCCTCAAATCCCTTGACATCTTTTAATTTACTGTGCAAATACAACGGTAGCTGATTAAACTGCAGCTCGTCTTCCTTCGACATACTTATCATCGATTCTATTACATGCTTCAGTTCTCTCACATTTCCCTCCCAGCTGTAAGAGAGGAAAAAGTCCCTCAGTTTTTCTGAAATACCTGTCACATGGCGATGGTAGTTCTCATTGAAAATATCTATATAGTTATCTATCAGATACTCGATATCGTCGGGTCTTTCTCTTAATGGCAGAAGATAAATCATACTCCCGCTGAGTCTGTAAAACAAGTCTTTTCTGAGAATATTTTTTTCAATGGCTTCCATCGGATCAATATTCATCGCCGCAATGATTTTCACATTTACTTTCTTCTCCTTCGAGGCTCCGATCGGTCTGAAGGTTCCTTCCTGCACAACTCTGAGCAGTTTCCCCTGCACATGATACGGCAGGGCGTTCAGTTCGTCTAAAAAGAAGATCCCGCCATCTGCCTCTTCAAAAAGTCCTTTTTTATTTTCTGCTCCGGTGTAAGACCCTTTTGTCGTTCCGAAAAGAATCGATTCAATCAGATTTTCAGGAACTGCTGCGCAGTTTTGTACAATAATTTTCTGCTTCGGTCCTGCGGCATAATTGATCATAGCCTGCGCAAACATTTCTTTTCCGGTTCCTGTTTCACCATAAATCAAAACAGGGTTCGGGTTCAGCGCAAAAATTTTCGCCTGCTCAATTGCCGTCAGCATTTCTTCATTGAGCGTAAGAATATCATCAAAGCTGAGTTTCTCGTTATTCTCCCGGTTTGGGTGGAATTTGTTATCTTTGGATATAGTCTTGAGATATTCACATTTTCGCTCTGCATGTTCAACTGTAGTAAGGTCCTTTGTAAGCTCTATAACGCCAATGATCTGTCCCTCTCTAAAAAGCGGGATTGTAATATTCCTCGTCACATAAACCCGGCCGCTACGATCTACAAATTTCTGCGCATCATTATAAATACACTCCCCCGTGGACATGGTCTTTGCAATAGAACTCTCTTTTTTCCCTAAAGACGGGTATAATTCAAAAAGATTTTTACAAGGTTTCTCAGCCCGTCCTCCCTTTAAACCTGAATCAAAACGAGAATGATAAACAATATCAAAATCTTTATTTACTACTAAAATCACATCTGCATTTTTAAAATTTAACATCCCGTCGACATTCATGTTTCCCGTTTGTTCCGCCATAGCTACCTCCTAAACTCCTCTATTCCGCTGCCGAGAAGCTGCAGATCAATAAACTGTAAATCGTCTAACAGAGTATCATCATATTTGACTCCCGCCGTATGCTTCAGAAATTTTTCTGTTTCAAGAAGGCTGTCCTCAATCATTAAAATACTGTCAAAATGCGTATCGCTCCCGCCGGTCTGCAGGAAAACCGATTTGTACGGCGTTTCATGGGGCTTGATCCTCCCCATCATAGGGTGCATGATCAGCCTTGCGCCCAAATGAATATAATCTCTCGCCTCTTTCAGAATGTCTGTCTGATCAAGCTCAGGACGAAATATCACTTTAAACTCTGTATTGTATTTTTCTTGTACTTTCGGATTGTTTGTTATAATTACCGGTTTCATTTCAGATTACAGTTCCTCCTATTGCAGGTGCATATATTTAATGTTGTCAATATCAGAAAAAGCCTATATAATAAGCGTAGATTATATTCGAAGGGAGGCAACTTTATGTCACACACAAAATTAACAACCCTGACGCATCACGGCGGCTGAGCTGCCAAAATAGAGCCCGATGCTCTGACACAAGTTTTGTGTCAATTACCAAAATTCGAGGACCCGAATCTGATCGTAGGTTTCGAAACCAGCGATGATGCTGCCGTTTACAAAATAAACGAATCCACAGCCATCATTCAGACCGTAGATATATTCCCGCCTGTTGTGGATGACCCTTTTTCTTACGGTCAGATTGCCGCTGCAAATTCTTTCAGTGATGTCTATGCGATGGGAGGCACCCCAAAATTAGCGATGAATATTCTCTGCATTCCTGAAGATTTAGACAAGGAAATTACAGCAGAAATTCTCAAAGGCGGTTACAGCAAAGTCAAAGAAGCCGGCGGTCTTATCTGCGGCGGTCATACGATCAAGGATAACGAGCCAAAATACGGCCTTTGCGTCAGTGGGTTCATTCACCCGGAAAAGGTTTTAAAAAACACCGGAGCAAAAACCGGAGATATTTTAATTCTTACAAAAGCACTTGGAACAGGCATCTTAAATACAGCAATCAAAGCAGATTTGCTGACGGCCTCCACGGTCCGGGCACTTACTGACTCGATGACCGAGCTTAATAAAACTGCTGCTCTGATTATGCGGGATTACCCTGTCAGCAGCTGTACCGATATTACAGGATTTGGTCTTTTAGGACACAGCTACGAAATGGCTTCCGGCAGCCGGAAATCTTTTGTTCTTGACAGCTCCGCCCTGCCGTTTCTTCCGCAGGCTGTCGAAATGGCTGAGATGGGAATTGTTCCTCAAGGTGCATATAATAATCGCTCCTGGATGGGCTGCAGTTCCTCTTTCTCCGAAAAAGTACCGCTTGCCGTTACTGATATTATGTTCGATCCTCAGACTTCCGGAGGTCTTCTGATCTCTGTTCCCGAGAAAGAAGGACTTCGACTGATCAATACGATGCAGCAGCATCTTTCTTCTGTTTCTGTCATCGGCCATGTTGAAGACTTTTCCGGAACTTATGTTTATACTGAATAATATAATCGTCTTAAGAGTTTTTGCCGAAGGGCAAAAACTCTTTTTATTAATACATATTTATCTGTCCCAGCGCCAGTGCCGCATACCCGATCATAGTGGTGTAATCAAAGACAGGAAGGCCTGTTGCTTCGCTGATCTTCTTTGCAAACGGAGGCAGATCGGTGCATTCTAAAACAATCGCGCCGATTTCAGGAAATTCCCTGATTCCTTCTTTCGCTGTAGCGATAATCTCCTGCTCTACGATTTTTTCGTCGAATTTCTGATCCGGATTATCAAAGATCGTGCCCCACTCCTTTGCTTTCTCCAGACCAAAAACCACTGTTTTCATGTCTTCTGTAATTCCGCAGGCACGCATATGTTCTGTTGTCAGGGAGCTTTTATTCGCCGTGATAATGCCTATACTTTTTTCTTTTCCAATTAAATTATGTACAAAAGGAACCTGTAGCAACGAAGAGGTTAAAACCGGAATATCCACCGAATCGGCAAGCTGACGCTGAAAAATAGCATTAAATCCGCAACTGGTAGTAACCGCCCGGATTCCGTCCTTTTCTTTCAGTTCTTTTACAATCGAGACCATATCCTGCAGCAGTTTCTGACTCGGATTTGTAATAACAGTCTCGACACATGCGCCGGAAACTTCCACCATTTTAATTGGAAACGGATAGGTATCCGGATTCGTACTGTTTCCTGGCATAGCTTCAAGCTGCAAAAGACCTTCAGGCACCAATCCCTGTTCCCATCTTAAAATTGCGATAATCGGTCTGTTCTCCATTTTCTTTCCCTCCATATTTTTACGACCCTGTATTTATATTTTCAGTCTAAAAGTTACTGTAGGATATGTCAACTCTATTTCTGTCAAATTATTTTTTTCATTAGGATAGACAGTTTTTTGTCTATCCCAAAAATAAGCTTTTGCGATATAATGTAGAAAAGCTGTTTTAAATACGATACAAAAAGAAGGAACAAATATGAGTATACAGTCAAATTCTATTCATAAAAAACACCCCGGCATTTTTAACGATGTGCTTTCGCCCATTACCCCCGGTCCTTCCAGTTCCAATACATGCGGACCTTTTCGCATTGCCGTTCTCTGCAGGCAGCTCCTTGCGGAAAAACCGGTATCCTTTTCTATGACGATGGCAGAATCCGGCGGTTATGCAGATACCTTTTTCAGCATGCAGAGTGATCTCGGAACAATTGCAGGACTTTTAGGAAAAGATCTTTTTACATATAATCTCGAAAATTCCTATCCCGATGCCGAAAAAGACAATTTGCATCTTTCTTTTGATTTTTCTTCAACCATACCGACTTACCCCTCAGAAATGGGCGAAATTTTAATTTCCGGGCAAACCCACACACTGACTCTTACAGCGGTTTCCTGGGGCGGCGGTGAAATAGAAATCACAGCGCTGAACGGACACCCTGTTTCGTTAGACGGTAAATCTTATACACTGGTTACTTTTTCCCATGACGGAACTCCTCACTGTACCACAGAAGGCATTACAAAAGAAAACGCCGGAAAAAAGGCGAAAGATGCCATGACCGACCAAGCGGTCTTTCGCACAGCAATTCTCAGCCCGGTCTTTCCTTTCGCCTGTAAGGAAATTCCAACGCCGCCTTTTTCCAATGCTGTAGAACTTGTTCAACTGGCTGAAGAAAGCGGCCTGCCTTTATGGGAGCTTGCTTTGGATTATGAAAAAAGTATTGTAAAAGCATCAGATGATCAGCTCTGGGCATATGCGAAAACAATCTACCAAATAGCCGTCGATTCCATTCAATACGGAAAAAATCCCGGGCTATCCTTCAGCGGCGTTACCACGCCCAAAACTCCTCAATATATGTCTGCTCTCAAGCAAGGAAACCTCATTCCTTTAGGGACAGCTGATACCGGCTGTCTGGACGCTCTCAGCATTATGGAGTTCAGCAACAGTCACGGAAAAATCATCTGCATGCCCACAGGCGGCGCTTCCGGCATTGTCCCCGCCGCTATCCTAAACACAGCTAAAAGCCTGGGGTTTTCCCATCGAAAGCAGATAGAGGCGCTTCTTGTTGCCGGTTTATTCGGACTTTTTTATTACCCGACTCATTATTCCGGCTCCATCGGGTGTCAGGCAGAAATCGGCGTTGCTATTTCAATGGCAGCAGCCGCACTGACATCTATGCTTACCGATTGCCCTAAGACAGTCGAAAAAGCTGCATCGTTAGGCGGGCAAAGCGTATTGGGTCTTGTCTGCAATCCGATTGACGGTTATGTTCAAGTTCCCTGCATACTCCGTAATATGACTGCCGTTCCTACCGCAATAACCTGCGCAAACGCTGCGCTTGGCGGCCTGGATTCTATTCTCCCGCTGGACACTGTAGTCGATTTGATGTTAGAAGTCGGAAAAAATATAAAACCCTGTAACAGGGCAGGAACATTCTATACTGATGCTTTTAAACCGAAAAAGTAAAGAGGACCACATAAATGGTCCTCTTTACTTTTTATAGATTACATAACAGATATTGAGCTTCGCAATAAAGTTACTTTCTTGCAGCTTTGCCGATGGCAAGGCCTTTTGCAAAGGCTTCTTCGTTCAGCGGCAACAGCTGCGGTTTTTTCTTTCCAATCTTATTTCTAATGCCTTCCAGAATGACTTCTTCGGATACAACTTCGGTGTAGCCGATGTAAACGCCAAGCATAATGATGTTCAGGACTTTAGGATTTCCCATTTCCAGAGACATTTCTGTTACAGGCGCTTTCACAACTGTGATATCGTCTCTGCCCGGATCGGAATGTACGATAGAGCTGTTAATAAACAGTGTTCCGCCCGGTTTCAGCTTTCCGATAAACTTGTTCAGAGAAGGATCGTTCATAACAATCAAATCTTCACAAGCATCCATAATCGGCGCACCGATCTCATCGTCGGAGATTACAACATAGCAGTTCGCAGTACCTCCGCGCATTTCAGCACCGTAGGAAGGGAAATATGTAACATGTTTATCTGTTGATTCGCAAGTTGCCTGTGCCAAAAGAGTTCCCAGCATCATGACGCCCTGTCCGCCGAATCCGGCAACAAGTAAATTTCTTTCCATGATTATTCCTCCTTTGATTTATCTCTGATTACGCCCAGCGGATATTCCTTCAGCATATTGTCATGCAGAAAATCCAGTGCCTTAATCGGATCAAGACCCCAGTTTGTCGGGCAGGTAGTAACGATTTCAACCATAGAAAAGCCCTTTCCATCAATCTGATTCTGAAAAGCCTTTTTGATGGCAGCCTTTGTTTTGCGCACATTAGCCGGTGTATCGCAGGTGGTTCTTTCCAGATAATACGGAGCTGTCAGCTGATTCATGATTTCACACATATGCATCGGATAGCCGTGTTCTTCCGCATTTCTTCCCTTCGGCGCAGTTGTCGCCTTCATACCCAGCAGTGTTGTCGGCGCCATCTGACCGCCGGTCATACCGTAAATACCATTATTGATGAAGATGACTGTAATGTTTTCGCCTCTGTTGGCTGCAGACATCGTTTCGCCCAGACCGATGGAAGCCAGGTCCCCGTCTCCCTGATAAGTGTAAACCAGAGAATCCGGATTGGATCTCTTAAGACCTGTTGCAACAGCGCAGGCTCTTCCGTGGGCGGAAATATTCAGGTCATGGGTTACATACAGCTGACCCAGACCGCAGCAGCCGACGCCTTCGCAGCGTACCAGCTTATCCAGCATACCCAGTTCTTCCACAACTTCACCGATCAGCTTGTGTACAGTGCCGTGCATGCAGCCCGGACAAAAGCCGTTTACGAAGTCAGGCTTGATACCAATGGTTCTTTTATATACTTTTTCCATTGCCATTATAATACCTCCTTTGCCAGCTCATGCGCTGCATCCATTACCTGCCCCAAAGTCATAATCTGACCGCCGGAACGCAGGCATTCCTTGATCGGACATCTGCCGTGTACAGCATGGTCCACATCCCATCTCATCTGAGCCGGAATTGACATTTCCACATCTAAAATGCCTTTCACTCTGTTAAAGTCAAGATTTTCAAAAGATGCATACGGGAATGGAGAAATAGTAACAGGTCTGATCATGCCTGCTTTGATTCCTTCTTCTCTCAGTTTCTTCACCGCAACTTTGCAGATGCGGGCAGAAATGCCGTATGCAGTCAGGATAATTTCTGCGTCATCAGTCATAATTTCTTCCACTCTGATGTCCTTATCCCATGTTTTATATAATTTCGCAGTTTCGATGTTGGTCTTTTCCCAGCCGTCGCCGATACCGCCCGGCAGGATTCTTACCTGCTCGGAAGGCATATGACCTACTGCGGAAATGCTTCTTCTGGCAGCTTTCATCTCAGCAACCTCTTCCTGTGATTTCATTTCAGGCAGTACAACCGGTTCCATCATAGTTCCCAGTACACCGTCTGTCAGAATCAGAACCGGGTTGTTGTCTCTCGCTGCAAGATCAAATGCTTCGTAAGTCATATCCACTGCTTCCTGCACGGTGGACGGCGCCAGTACGATCATCTGGAATCCGCCGTTTCCGGAAGCCTTGGTAGCCTGCATATAGTCCTGCTGTGCCGGTTGGATTGCACCGATTCCCGGGCCGCCTCTTCCTACATTGACATATACAATCGGAAGACGGGCAGCAGCACAATAGGAAACGCCTTCGCTGTAAAGGCTGATACCTGTACTGGAGGAGGAGCTCATCGCTCTGGTCCCTGTCTGCACCGAACCGTACAGCATATTTACGGATGCGATTTCACTTTCGCCCTGTACAAAAACACCGTCTACATCCGGCATTCTTCTTGCAAAATACTCCGGAATCTCGTTCTGCGGAGTGATCGGGTATCCGGCAAAGAATCTGCATCCTGCTCTTACCGCTGCTTCAGCAATCGCTTCGCAGCCTTTCATAAATACTCTTGCCATCTTAAACCTCCCTATAAACTTCAATCGCTGCTTCCGGACATACCACGCCGCATGAAGCGCAGCCGATACATTCCTCCGGATTTGCGGCTACTACATACTGATAACCTTTTGCATTTACCTTTTCGCCGACAGCGAGCACTTTCTTCGGGCAGTACATTACACAGTAGCCGCAGCTCTTACAGCTCTCTGCCCTGATTTCAACTTTTCCTTTTGCCATATTCATTACCTCCTGTTGATATGACTGACGCGGCAGAAAAGCTTGCCGCAATCTCTTTTATTTATAACCCGGAAATTATGGTTCGGGTATGCTGACATATTTCGTTTACTTCGTACACATATTTTTCGACTTTCCCGATCTGCAGAAAGCCGTCTGTTTGACGGTCTATTCAGTTTCAACCCATTCGTAAGTCAGATAGAGATCCACAGGCAGCAGATGTATGTCTGTTTTTCCCTCAATCTGCGGACACAGATGTTTCTGCGCGCACAGGTATTCCACCGGCAAATATTCCTCTATCATATCCTTAAGCTGTGCATGACCTTCCAGCACTTCTTCGGCAGTCGTGCTCACGCCCAGGTTCGGGTTGCTCATGACGGAAATGTTCTCCAGGGCAATATGCGCCATTCCCAGCACTCTTGCCATCGTGCCGTCGATGGTCACCAGCTCTCTCGACCACGGTCTGTAAGAATTGATAACAAAGAAATTCTGCGTATACGATCTGTTGAGAATATCCGAAAATCCTCCAATGAGCCTTGCTCCCAGATGATCGCCGCCTACATCCATGACAACCACAGCATTTTCGTCGGCAAGATGTTCCCGCACGCCGCCGACCATAGTCGGCGCATCGAAGAACTGATCCTCGTAATGAAAATGCACCTTCTTTTTCTCCAGTATGTCGCAGACATCTCTGGATCTAAAAAGCGGTTTTGTCTGGTCCATATCGAAAAAATGAACCGGTCTGTCACTGATTTCGGCAAGTTTCACCGCAAAATTTATTGCTATTTCGCTTTTTCCGCAGCCTGCCTCGCCGACAAAGACAAAGTTTTTCCTGGTTTTCAGTAATTTTTTCAAAGTATTTTCCATCAAAACTCTCCCTTTTCCTTACTCTTTGCGTTCAACTACCATTGTAACCAATTCATACCGCATTGTCAAATTATTTTTTAGATAATATAACTTTTTGTTTGGGAGTGAGCACGACCTTGTGTAAAGGGCAATTTCAGCTATGCAGTTTCAGCTGTGCAGCCTGCAGACAGGGCGCAGATAAGGCGAGCCGCAATCTTCTGCGCCATACCTTATTATAACTGAAGAACCGCCGGCGCCTCCCGGGTTTTCTTTAAATAGGGTAGAGTGAGGAATTTTTCTCACCCTCCCATTGCACCGTACGTACGG
>CALBGO010000085.1 GCA_937894585.1 uncultured Eubacterium sp. | reverse complement strand
GAAGCTTGTTTAAGTTCGCCCAATTACGGACTGTTCAATCTTTCTTTCACACTAAATCTCCTGTTGTATTAGTATGGGGGTGCAGTTGACTGCGATTTTATTTAGGTTGAGGATTGGGTATTGGAGCTTTGGACTGCGAGCTGCAAGCCTTTGTCCATCGCTCTTTGGGCTGCGAGCTGCAAGCCTTTGTCTGTCGCTCTTTTGAGTTGCAGTCTTTTGAACTGCAGTCCTTTGAACTGCTGCTGCGGCAGAAAAAGTCCACAAAAGCAACACTGTACCACTGCCCTTTTGACAAAATGAACCTTTTTCTTGGTTTTCGTCAGTTCTGTCAACTTTTTCACTTAAAATTGTTGTCAATATTGACAAACTCCCGGTTTTTTGTCACCTCTGTCAGTATTTCCGTTCTTTTCAGCGCAATAACTTACTAAAATTTCCATTTTAAGTGACAAACTGACGAAAATTTCATTTTTGTCACTCTCGTCAGCCTTTCGGATAAAATTCCTGCCAAAACTGCCGCCTCGTAAAAAAACTGTCAGCCCTGTCAGGTACTGTTACGGTCAGTATCTCATCTGACCGACCTTTAAGACTTCCCGGCAGTTTGCTGCGCAAACCGGGGCAGTCCATTTTACGACTTGCGCCTTGCCAATCCAACTTCGCTCCGCTCGTTCTCTTGGGGTCCGCCGTAGAGTTCCACGCACTGAAGTGCTGCACTCCTGACGGGGGACCTACCTGCGATTCGCTGTGCTCATCGGGTTAGGTCTCCCACAGCATAAGGACTTCCTGGCAGTTTGCTGCGCAAACTGGGGCAAGTCCATTATCTAAATGAGCCTAATCTGCGGAATCTTGCGACTGCGTCTTTTACCTTGGATATGACATAATCCATTTCTTCCAGGGTATTGAATTCGCTGAAGCTGAAACGAATTGCTCCTTCAATTTCTTTTGGGGTAAGACCCATGGCAGAAAGGACATGACTCTGTCCTTTCTTGTTGGAGGAGCAGGCGGAACCTGTGGATACAAAAATGTTATCCTGCTCAAGTGTGTGCAGAAGCACTTCTCCTCTGGTCCCCATAAAGCTGATATTGAGTACAGCGGAAACTGCTTCCGAAGGGTCTTCTGGTCCGTTCAGTCTGATATCGGAAATTTCCGCCTGCAGACCTGCCAAAAAATATGCTCTGATTTCCGCCATATGAGCAGTCCTCTTTTCCAAATTACCGCAAGCTTTCTCAACTGCTTTTCCGAATCCTATAATTCCCGGTACATTTTCGGTGCCCGAGCGCATACCGCGCTCCTGACCGCCGCCTGCAATAAAAGCGGGCAGCCGTACGCCCTTACGGGCGTACAGGGCACCGACACCCTTCGGGCCGTGAATCTTATGACCGCTGACGGTAATAAAATCCGCACCGATGTTTTTCAGATCAATTTTGCCGAAAGCCTGTACCCCATCGGTATGGAAAACCGCATTACCCTTCAGTTTTGCAATTTCGGAAACCGGCATCTTTGCGCCTGTTTCATTGTTGACCGCCATAATGGAAATTAAAGTTGTTTCTTCATCAATGGCTGCTCTGAGCTGCTCCATATCAAGACGGCACTTTCCGTCCACACCGATATATTCCACCTGAAAGCCTTCGTTTTCCAAAACCTTACAGGCTTCCAACACGGCAGGATGTTCCACTTTGGAAGTAATTATTTTCTTTCCTTCCCTCCTGCGTGCATGGGCAATCCCGTACAGCACCGTATTGTCACCTTCCGTGCCCCCGGAATTAAAAATAATCTCTTCTTCTTTTGCGCCCAGCGCCGCTGCAGTAATCTGCCTGCTTCTGCGCACTTCTTTTTCCGAAGCCAGTCCCAGAGAATGCAGGGAAGACGGGTTGCCGAAGTAATTCTCCATAGCATCCTTCATTACTTCCGTAACCTGATCATACTGCCGGGTAGTTGCACTGTTATCTAAATACACAAACATCTTTATCACCTGTTTCACTTTAAAATTGGCGCTGCAATTACTCTGCAGCACCAATTATTTTATCACAATATCTGAAAATTTACCATGTCTTTTTCTGCGGGCGCCTTTTGGAAAGCACCACCTTTTCAAAGCTTACTGTAAGTTCACACCGAAAATGCCTCAACTTTCTTTCCGAAGGACTTCAACGCCCCTCCGCACATACTGCGCAATCAAGTCCCCGTCTGCTCTCCGCATTCCACTTCTTTTAATTTCCGCCTACCTTCGTTTTATTTTCTAAACGGTTAGATCTCCGCTGCCTCGCTTCAGTTTCCAAAAGGTTAAATCCACGCTTCCTGCTTTCGAACAGTTAAACCTCCGCTCCTGTTTCCGAATGATTAAATTTCCGCTGCCGGCTCTGCTCTGTCTTTCGAAAAGCTGACTCTCCGCCTTTGCTCCGGCCTCTGCTTTCCGGCGGTTTTAATTTCTTATGCCGCAGAAGCTCTGCGCCGCAAACCGTTCCCGAAAGCTGCCGCCCGCTATATCACAATATGAATCCATTTTTTACTGTAAAACCTCCGATATTCCACAATTGCTTTCAGAAGGTTTCCCGATGCCGCAACAGCAATACACAGATGCAAAGGCAGTTCCAGTACCAGAACGCTGAAATATGCCAGAACTACTTCCAATCCCAAATTGCAGGAAAGTTCCACAATCATACAGAAATAAGTATCCCCGCCTGCCCGCAAAAGACCGCACTGTACAGCATAAGCGACCATTCTCGGAATCAGCGTGAAAGCAAACACACCCAGAGAAAGCATCAGCATCCGGGTTGTCTCTGCGTCAAAATCATAAATCGCAGCAATGGGCTTGCGCAGCAGCAAAATCATCACAGTCATCATAACATTCAGAGTCCACTGAACGTGCATATACTTTTTCCCGTTTTCAAAAGCAGACTCTTTATTACCTTCACCTAAAATCTGCCCGGTCAATGCAGCCGAAGCATTTCCCACTGCGAAAGAAGTGCACTGGCACAAAGAACACAGAACATTGCTTACCTGCATAACCGCAAGAGCCTCTGCACTGATTTTTCCGTAAGCTGCAAAGGTCAGCGTAATTCCGAGCGACCAGCCGCCCTCACTGACAACGACCGGCATAGCGGTACGCATTACCCGCAGAAACAGTTCCCTGCTGAACCCTCTGAATTCCGAAAGTTTTCCGTGGAAAGGATGTCTTTTGTCCGTCAGAAGATACACAATCAGAGCTGTCATTTCCAGAATTCTTGCAATTAAAGTCGCAAGCGCCGCACCGCGAACACCCATAGCCGGCATTCCGAAATTCCCGTAAATCATCACATAATTCAAAACCGTATTGGTTAAAATACTGCACACATTGATAATCGTCGGGATTTTCAGCATCTGAACCGATCTGGAATTAAAAGAAATTGTAAAACTTACAGGAATCGTCAGATAGGTCAGTGATGCGATTCTGATGTATTCCGTTCCGAGTTTTATAACCTCCGGCTCAGATGCAAACAATCCGATAATCTGCGGCGCAAAAAGCTGTGCCGTAATCATCGTAAACATCCCCAGTGTTACGCCCATGGTAACATCCATACCGATAATCTTACGGATACTCCGAAAATCTTTTGCTCCGAAATATTGTGCCACAGACACTGCCGCACCGCTGAGCAGTCCGAAAAGAATCATCTCATAAATAGAATATAGCTGATTCGCAGACCCCACAGCTGCAAGAGGCAGTGGTCCCAATCTCCCGATCATAATATTGTCAATCAGATTCAGGCTGACTGTAATCAGATGCTGCAGCGCAATAGGCAGCGCCAGAAAAATCAGCCTGCTGTAATAGGATCTCTCACCCTCAGATCTTCCTTCTGTCATTTCTTCTCCCGTCTTTCTTAATAATAAACCGCATTATTTATTTATTCATTCCTTCCTTCTGCCTGCAAAGCAAATTTTCCCCGCCTGCAAAGTTTTTTCCTGCCGGGCACAAACTGCCCTCTGCAAAGAACTCTGCGCTCAAAGCTTCCGCCTGCAAAACATATAATCCGCAAAGCAGATTTTCCCCGCCTGCAAATCCTTTTTTCCTGCCGGACACGAACTGCCCTCTGCAAAGAACTCTGCGCTCAGAGAACTTACGCCTGCAAAGCTTCCGCAGTGCAAAATGTGCTGTCTTCTCAAGCGTTCTTCACAGAATCTTCGCAGCCCTTCCGCTTGTACAAGCTTACAAAAAACTCCCGAATACCGTAACGGTTCGGGAGTTTTTTCAAAACACCTTATTATTTCGCGTAATCGATGGCTCTGGTTTCTCTTACCACATTCACCTTAATCTGGCCCGGATATTCCAGCTCAGACTCGATTTTTTTAGAAACCTCTCTTGCAAGTAAAACAATACCATCGTCATTGATTTCTTCAGGCTTTGCAATAATGCGAATTTCTCTGCCTGCCTGAATTGCGAAAGACTTATCAACTCCCGGAGTTGTATTTGCAATTTCCTCCAGTTTCTCAAGACGCTTGATATATGCGTCCAGCGTTTCTCTTCTCGCGCCAGGTCTTGCCGCGGACAACGCATCAGCTGCAGCAATAAGCACAGCTTCCATGCTCTTCGCTTCATAGTCGCCGTGATGAGCTGCCATGCCGTTGATTACAGCCTCAGACTCCTTGTATTTCTTCAGAATCTGAATACCGATATCCACATGAGTTCCCTCATATTCATGATCAAGGGCTTTTCCTATATCATGCAGGAGACCGGCTCTCTTTGCCAGCTTGGAATCCATTCCCAGCTCGCCCGCCATCAGACCTGCAAGATGCGCAACCTCCACAGAATGTTTCAGCACATTCTGTCCGTAAGAAGTTCTGTATTTCAGTCTTCCCAGAAGCTTTACAAGTTCAGGATGCAGATTGTGAATCCCAACCTCGAAAGTAGCCTGTTCACCTTCCTCTTTAATAATGGAATTGACTTCTTTCTCTGCTTTTTCAACCATCTCCTCGATTCTGGCAGGATGAATTCTGCCGTCCACGATGAGCTTTTCCAGTGCAATTCTGGCAACTTCACGACGAACGGGATCGAATCCCGAAATGATAACAGCCTCAGGCGTATCATCAATAATCAGATCCACTCCGGTCAGAGTTTCGATTGCTCTGATATTGCGGCCTTCCCGTCCAATGATTCTGCCTTTCATCTCATCGTTAGGCAGCGCCACAACGGAAACCGTACTCTCAGCCACATGATCTGCCGCACATCTCTGAATTGCGCCGGTAATAATTTCTTTTGCCCGCTTGTCGGCATCTTCTTTGGCTTTGGACTCGATATCTTTGACTAAAACGGCAGCATCGTGTCTGACATCTTTTTCAATTTCATCCAAAAGCAGCGCCTTTGCTTCTTCTGCAGTCAAACCGGAAATCTTCTCCAGCTCCTCCACCTGTTTAGCCAGAAAACCATCCAGTTCTTTTTTCTTTTCCAGTATCTCCTGTTCATGTTTTGCGATACTGTCCTGTTTACGCTCGATGCTCTCCAGCTTTCTGTCTACGGATTCTTCCTTTTGAATCAGTCGCCTTTCGGAACGCTGAATCTCAGTGCGTCTTTCTTTTACTTCCCGTTCCGCATCTGTTCTCAGACGGTGGGCTTCTTCTTTTGCTTCTAATGTTATCTCTTTTTTAATAGTTTCGGATCTGTTTTCAGCGTCCAGAATTAAATTCTTTGCTTTCTGTTCCGCGCTTCCAATGGCTTTCTCGCCGATATTCTTGCGAAGAATGTAACCGACAAGCAATCCGACAGCTAATACTATTACACAGATAATAATCCAAGTGATTGAGGACATTAAAGCACCTCCTTTTCTATTAAGTTGTCTGAAATGTGTTAAAACCGGCCGTAACCGGCTTTATGAATCTGCCTTATATCTTCAAGTACTTTAATTTTGCTTCTTGTATATTTTTTGCAAGAAAATCCTATTCGCAAACACTGCCTGAACCCCGGTATAAACCGCCCTTTCGGCAGATTGCAGTGCCTCTTTTTTCCATCAAAAAAACACATACAGTTAATTAAATCTTGATATATTCGCACAATCTATATTATAATGTTGTAGACGATACTATGTCAAGAACAAGAGGGGAAAACTATGAACTATTTTTCAAATTTAACAAAAAATGTAGATAAAGTCATTATTGCAATCGTAATCGTCCTTGCCGCTGTCAGTATTCTTATGATCGGAAGCACCCAGATCAGCAGCGGGTTCTTCACAAGAGAAGTGATAGTGCAGTGCATTGCTTATTTCATCGGAGTAGTCGGAATCCTGATAATCCTGCGTTTCAACTACAATATGTTTGAAGGCATGGAAAAATTCCTGTACATCCTTTCCCTTGTTCTGCTGCTGTCAGTATATACGCCCCTTGGCGTGGAACAGTTCAGTGCTCGCTCCTGGCTGAACCTGGGAGTTACAACAATCCAGCCCTCCGAATTTGTGAAAATTCTCTTCGTGCTGATTATGGCAGGTTATCTGAACAAGCACAAAGATGACCTGTACAATTTCAAAGGACTGCTCAAAGCCGGAATTGTCGCCGCCCCGATTATCATCATCGTCCTTAAGGAGGATCTGGGAAGCGCTTTGGTATTTTCTTTTATGTGGGTATCTATGATTTTCTTTGCAGGCATCGACCTAAAAGTGTTCGGCAAATTCTTTGCACTGGTGCTGGCGGCAGTTCCGGTTGCTTATGTGTTTATGGCCGACTATCAGAAAGAACGAATCGAAGCCTTTCTTCATCCGGATAATCTCAGCCTGAGCGGAAACTATCAGGTGTGGCAGTCTAAAGTTGCCATCGGTTCCGGCGGAGTTACCGGCAAGGGACTGTTTAACGGCATGCAGAAGGAACTGGATTTCATCCCTGTACAGACTTCCGACTTTATCTTTTCTGTTATCGGTGAGGAGCTGGGACTCATCGGCGGTCTTGCCATAATCGGTCTGTTTACGATTCTTCTGGTTCGAATGGCAGGCATTGTCCGTAATTCACTGGATTTTTACGGCGCATTAGTAGTTGCGGGATTTATCGGTATGTTTGCATTCCAGATTTTCGAAAACATCGCCATGACCATGGGGCTGATGCCTGTAACCGGTATTACTCTGCCGTTCTTAAGCGCAGGCGGTTCTTCCATTATGGCAAATATGTTCGCACTGGGTCTTGTACTTGATGTCGGCATGCGCAGCAAAGCAATCAATTTTTAATCAATAAAACAGCTCAAACGCTGCAAAAAACGCCTTCCGCAAAAGCGGCAAGGCGTTTTTCATCTCTTTAATTTCAGTATTCTTTTATCTTTACAGCTCTTCTTCAAGCCGTCCGGCTATATTTTCAAAGTTCTCTTCAATATAAGTGCCTTTTTTTAAAACAATCGGCACTCCTAGATTCATTGAAATCTGAATATTTTCATCATATTGAATCACGCCGGCAAGTGGCGGCTGCAGCATAGATGTGATTTCACGCAGCCGGGGCATATATCCCGCCCGCATCATTTCGGCAACCACCTTATTCAAAATCACATAACGTTTTTTCACACCCAGTCTAAGAAGCTCTCTGTCCAAAGTATCCGCATCCCGCAGCGCCGAATATTCCGGAGTTGTAACAATAATCACAGCATCCGCGCCTGCCGAGGAAATGACCAGACCGTCATCAATACCGGAAGGCGCATCTATGATGATATAATCATAGTTTTTTTTCAGTTTCTCACAGAGAATCTTCATATGCAGCGGCGTCAGAGAGCCGTCGTCTCTGGAAGGAGAAGCTGCCATCAGATACAGATCCGAAAACCGTTTGTCACGGATCAAGGCCTGTTTGATACGGCAGACACCGGTCAGCACATCATATACATCATAGACCACATTATTTTCAAGACCGAAATAAAGATCCAGATTCCGAAGTCCCAGATCCAGATCCAGTATTACGACCTTTGCGCCTGACTTTGCCAGTGTAGATGCATAATTCACCGCAAACATGGACTTTCCTGTTCCTCCTTTTCCCGATGCTATTAAATATGCTTTACCCATTTCTTCCTCCAAAAAATACTAAAACTACTGCTCTTTATTTTTACCGTTCATATCAGTTTTATTTACTTTTACATCCTCATTGTTCTCATCTTCAAGCCCCAGATATGCAGAAATAATATCCTTTGTCACCGGCGCTGCGTTAGAAGAGTAACCGCCGTCGATAATCATACAGACTACAGCGATTTTCGGATCATCTGCAGGAGCCATAGCAATGGTCCAGGCTACATAATCATGAGAATTCTTATAAGAATCGATCATGGACTGGGTGATTTTGAAGTTGCTAGCTTCAATCAGCGCATCTTCCACCGTATCTTCTTCCGACGGATACCGCTGCGGTTCCTCGTCCATCATCTGCTCCATCATAGACTTCACCTCAGACCAGGAAACACTGGTATTTGCCGCAGAATTAAAGGAGCTAAGATGTTTCTTCACATAAGAAACCTTGCTTTTAGGCTGTATCAGTGTTTGATTCTCCGCCGTACCGGTTTTCCCGGCAACTTCCACCGGAAAGTTTCCGTAAACACCGGAAAGAGTACCGCTTGAGCAAACTCGTTTCATACCCCTGATGACAGCATCAATAGTTCCGTCTTTCAGTTTCAGATTTTCAGCCTTCTTTTTTACTGTCAGTCCTTCGCCCTCTACACCGGAAACCACACTAACCTGATTCCGCTTTCCGTCATTACCTAAAGTTGCCAGATAGTTTGCCATCTGCAGCGGCGTATAAGCATTCATACCCTGACCGATAGAAAGGTTGAACTGATCGCCGATCCCCCACTGTGCCTGAATATAATAGTCAAACTTTACTCTGGATGCTACATTTTCCAGCTGACTTTTCTTTACATCTGTTTTTTGATCCAGCCGCTCTACAAGTTCTTCATAAGACGGATTTTCCTTCGTCCAGCCGGCGATTACTGCAAGATTTTTCTTAAGCTTATCATAATCACTTACAATTTCCTTCGGAAAGAACTTGTTTCTGTTGTTGTAAAGATAATCTTTAATGCCGACTTCCGTCGTATCTATTTTATCCTGTGCTGTCGGTGTATCTATAATCGTTTCGTCAAGCTCAATACCTGTAGCCTGTCCAAGACCGAACATTTTCGCAGTGGCGAGCAGATCGTCAGCTGTCAGCGTATAACCTAAAGAAGCTCCTGTATCCCAGTCTTTTCCTGTAGCGATATTATAGAAATAAGTATTACAGGAATTTCCAAGCCCCCATTCCATATTCTGAGAACCATGGCGTCCGCCGTAATCATTCCATGCGGAACAGCCCCATTCCCGATTGCCGTACTCGATCATACCGTCATCGTAAATGCTGCGGTAAGGATCCAATCCCGCTTCTAAGGCAGCTACCGCTGTAATCGGTTTAAAAGTGGAACCCGGCTGAATGTTTGCCTTGGTAGCATTATTATAGAGAGGAAACGGCGAAAAATAATCGTTAGGGTTCTCCTGCTGTACAGACTCCCATGCCTTCTCAGAAATTCCGTTTGCGAAAATATTCGGATTAAAAGAAGGGTAGCTTGCCATAGCAAGAACTTCGCCCGTTTCAACATCCAAAGCAACTGCTGCCCCGCTCTTTCCATAGGCTGCATCGGCCAAAGATTCCTCTGCTGCCTTCTGCAGTTCCAAGTCAATAGTAAGATAGACATCCTTTCCCTTTTTAGGCTCTGTCTTGCTGATAGTCTCCACATATTCACCGGAACTGTTCACTCTGATCTTTTCTGTACCCGGCGTGCCATGAAGCTTGCTTTCCAGAGAGCTTTCCACACCGTCCTTTCCCACAAGATCGCTGGCGCTGTAGCCTTTCTTTTCAACATAATACTCTGTCTCGCTCTCCGAAATCGCGCCCAGATATCCCAAAATATGACAGGCGGTAGACCCTTCCGGGTAGACGCGCTCGCTTTCCGAGGCAATTTCCACACCTGCAATGCCTGCTTCTTCGATATAGGCGATGGTTTTATCGCTGACATCGGATGCGACCTTAATCGGCAGATAACGAGTAAATCCGTTGGTTGCAATTTCATTTCTGATAATGAAAATTTTTCTGGCATCGGCATCCGAAAGATCCTTATCTATTTCATACTGCTTTCTGAGCATGGAAAAGCACTCTTTTGCAGACTTTCCGTCATACTCGCCCTCAACGGTGCTGAACTTGTTCCAGAAAACTTCAAGTTCCAAATCGTAGGTGTACTTCATACGCTTTGCGTTAATCGGTACATTGAGATTGTACTTCTCATCAAGCACACGCATGGATTCTTCCCTGGCGCTGTCCGAAGCATCAAGGTCATACCGGCTGCACAGTCTTTCAAAAGCTTCTCTTGCACTCAAATCGGTATCAAATCCCTGTTTCGAAAGCCATTTGTGAATCTGCTGTTTATAGGTATAGTAAAAATCTCCGTTTTTATCAATTTTAATCGGAAAATTATCTGTATACTTATCTTTATTTTTAATCAGGGTGTTAATCAGAGTCAGGGCAGAGTCATTGATTTCCTCTGTATCCAAAGCACTGGCATTGAAATTTACGGTAAAAACCTGTTTATTTACCGCAAGAGCCTGCCCGTTTCTGTCGTAAATATTTCCCCTGGGCGCAGAAGTGGTAATGGTTTTGGTATTCTGATCCGAGGCTTCCGCCGTCCACTCGTCGTGCTGAAGAATCGTCACGATAAAAAGACGGATTCCCAGTATCACCATAAGCAGAATCAGAAAAACCACCATCTGCTGATATCTTGTATTGGATTGTTTTAATCTGTTATTCATCTGAAATACCTATCTCTTCTGTGTTTAATAACTTTCTTAATCAATACTAAATACAGCACCGCCGCAGCAATACAGTTAAACAGCAGTGTAAGAGGCAGTGTTTTCATCGCATAAACATAACTGTACGGGCTTCCCAGAATTCTGTAAACTCCCCAGTAAACCGTCGCATACAGCCATGTGGAAAAAAGCATCATAAACAATGCGTTAAAAATATTTTCTATATTCGTAAATTCCCGCAGAATCAGAACAGCAATTCCTGCCGCAGTCACAGCCAGAACCGCAGGTCCCAGATAGTATCCGAATACGATGTCATGCAGCAATGCAAAAATGAATCCAAAAAAGATTCCTGTCAGTTTTTCGTCATAGACAAAGGTCAGCACCACTGTAAGGCACAGCAGAAGATTCAGATGGTTTCCCAGAGGGGAAATTAAATTCTGCAGAAACGGCTGCAGAAAGAAAGCCGCCAAATACAGTATAAAGCCGTGGAAATACCTCATAAAATCACCGTAACTTTCTGCAGGGATTTGAAATCCACGGAGGATTTTACGCTGATTCTCTGAAGCTGTTCATCACTGTCATATCTTACCTTGGTGATTTTTCCGATTTCAATGCCGGCGGGAAAAACACCCATACCGGAAGTTTCCAGACGGTCTCCTTCAGACACCTTAGCCCTGCTGTCCAGCATAAATCCGCTCATGGTTCCGTCTGAGGAGCCCTCCACCACACCAATCAGCTTCAGGTCATCAGACACCTTAAAAGTAATTCTGCTGGATTCGTCAATCAGGGATACTACCTTCGCCCAGCCCTTTCCGGCAGAATGAACTCTGCCCACAAGACCCTCTCCGCTGACAACAACGCTGCCCTCCCGGATACCTTCTTCGGTTCCCGCATTGATGGTAAACAGGTTCATCCAGTTAGTTCCGTCCATAGATACCACATCAGCCGACACAATATCATTACTTCCGCCGATTCCTTTATAATTCAGAACCCGCGACAGCCTCTTCAGCTCTTTCAGCTCATTGGCGGAAAGACTCAGCCCCGCAATCTGTTCTTTCAGCTCCTGATTTTCCCGCTGCAGCGCTTCGTTTTCTTTCTGCAGCTCTTTATAGGAAAAAATACCGGAAATTTGGTCGGAAATACCGGAAGCAACAGATGAAACCGGCTTTTCTACCGCCGTATATACCGTATTTACAAGACGGGTCACTGCATTTCCCCTGCCCCCTGCTGCCGCAGAGCCCGCCAGAATCAGAAGTCCCAGCAGCACTGCCGCCAGCAGAAAACTTATTAACTTATGATTTTTAATCCACTTCATACCCTGTTATTCCTATCTTCTATTGATACTGGTTGCATAGATTTTCAGTTTTTCAATATCGTTAAGACTCATGCCTGTACCAAGCGCTACTGCCTCGAAAGCATTTTCTGCAATTCTTGCCTTCATACCAGTCCGCTGTTTAATCATCAGATCCAGGTTATGAATCATACCGCCGCCGCCGGAAAGTACCATACCGTTTGCCGCAATATCCGCAGCGATTTCAGGCGGTGCTTTCTCGATGGTCGCTTTGATTCCGTCGATGATCATATCCACAGACTCCTGCAATGCGATCATAATATCTCTGTTGGTAACCTCAAGCGTCTTCGGAAGCCCTGAAATAATATCTCTGCCGCTGGCGCTGACCGATGTGATAATTTCATCGCCGTTTTCATCTGTATCAAGACATGCGGAACCCACCTGAATTTTCAAATATTCCGCAGTCTTTTCTCCGATCAGCAGGGCATGTCTTTTTCTCATATACTGGATAATCGCATCGTTAAACTTGTCTCCGGCATGACGGATAGAAGAGCTTGCCACGATACCGCCAAGCGCGATAATGGCAATATCGGTGGTTCCTCCGCCTATATCGGCAATCATACAGGCAGTTGAACTGTCCACGTCAAGTCCCGCTCCGATAGCGGCCGCCATCGGTTCTTCCAGAATGTATACTTCCGATGCTCCCATCTGTCTTACAACTTCTTCCACGGCTCTCTTTTCAACTTCTGTCACACCGCTCGGCACACCGACTACAACCCTGAAATTTTTAACCTTATTGGCAGAAACTGCTTTATCGATAAAAGCAGTCAGCATATCAATGGTTCTGTCGAAATCGGAAATCACACCGTCCTGCAGAGGTCTTACCACATCAATATTTGCAGGTGCTTTTCCAATCATATCCTTTGCTTCAAAACCCACGGCCAGCGTCACATTCCTTCTGTTATCCCTTGCAACAACAGAAGGCTCATTGAGCACAATTCCGCTGTCCTTAATGTAAATCAGCGTATTGGCTGTCCCTAAGTCGATTCCCATATCCTTTGCCGTAAAAAAGTTAAACATTCTATTACCTCCAAAATTTCCATCACATTTACTACTATCTAAATCAGACCCATTGCCCCAAGGCTTTCAAAACGGCCGTTGCCGATAATCACATGATCCAGCACCCTGATTCCGAGAAGCCGCCCCGCATCTATAAGACGCTCCGTCGTCTGAATGTCTTCTCTGCTCGGTGTAGGATCGCCGCTGGGGTGATTATGAATAAAGATTACAGCAGAAGCGCTTTTCCTGACGGCCGCCTGAAAAACTTCTCTCGGGTGAATAACCGTACTTGAAAGCTCTCCCACAGAAACATCGTCAACGGTAATAATTTCACCTTTGGCATTAACCAGCACACAGCGAAAATGCTCTTTCTTCAGATACCGCATTTCCTCCATAACAAGACGGGCGACATCTTCAGAGCCGTGGATGACTGTCCGTTCCTTCGGCATTGCGGACGCAATCCGTTTGCCAAGTTCCACAGCAGCCATTACGCTGCAGGCTTTGGACGGTCCGATTCCGTCAATATGCAGCAGATCCTCCATGCTGCATCCGCCCAGTCCGCCGATTCCGTCGGAAAAAGATGACAGAACATCCTCACCCAGACCGATCGCCGACTTATTTCGGGTACCCGTATGCAGAATCAGAGCAATCAGTTCGGAATTTGACAGAACACCGATTCCCTGCCGCATGGCTTTTTCAACAGGCCGTTCATTTTCCGGCAAAAATTTTATCTGCATATCAGTTTCCTTTCCATGCCTTATAAATCCGCCGGACACTTCTCTTTTTATGTTCAATTACTCGCAAAATATCACGTTAAATTATATCATTGATTTTTGCTTCTTACAAGCAAATGCCCTTATATTTTTACAAAAGACGGGCAAAATATTTACTGACAAATTCAAGGAGGTAATTGATGATGAGCAAACATTGTAATGAAAAAATCAGATGCACTGTCGTACAGTGCAGAAACATTGCAGGTGACGGAAATCACTGTGCGCTGGATTCTATTACGGTAGGCACCCATGAAGCAAATCCTACCCAGTGTCAGTGTACAGACTGTCTGTCTTTTGAAGTTAAATAGTTACAAGCCTATTTGAGCTAAGTCATGCACAGAGACCCCCTTTTCGGCATATGCTAAGTCTGAAGAGGGGGTTACATATATGAGCAGCTCATTTCCACTGCCGCTTTCCGAACACGAAGAAAAAAAATATGTCGCACTGATGGAGCAGGGCGACCCTCTGGCGCGGGATGTTCTGATAGAACGAAATCTTCGTCTGGTCGCACATATCGCCAGAAAATACACAAATCCGGGATCATCGCCGGAAGATTTGATTTCCATCGGCACTATCGGACTGATTAAAGCTATTAATACATATACAAGCAAAAAGGCTGCAAGACTGGCTACCTATGCCGCAAGATGCATCGAAAATGAAATTCTTATGAGTATACGAACTTCCAAGAAAAACAAACAGGAGGTATCTATCAGCCTGCCTGTGGGAACCGATAAGGACGGCAATGAAATCAGTCTCAACGATATCCTCGGCACAGATCCTGACGAAATCGTTGATAATCTGGATTTAAAATTCCGTATCCGCGCCCTTTACCATTCTGTACAGCACTCTCTAACGGAAAGGGAAAAAGAAATTATCACAAAGCGCTACGGCCTCTTCGGAAAAGAACCGAAAACCCAGAGAGAAATCGCTTCCTCCATGGGTATCAGCCGTTCCTATGTTTCCAGAATCGAAAAAAAGGCTCTGGAAAAGCTTAAAACGGATTTAAGCCGTGAAAAATGCTGAGACAGCAGTACAGACAAAATCAGCTCGAACAAAGGCAAAACAAAAGCAGCCAAAAGTTCCCGATTGTCAATACAGATAATTTACAATTTCTTCAAAAACAGGAAGCGCAGAACGGCTTCCTGTTTTTCCGTTTTCTGCAAGAACTGTAACAGTATAAGCGGGATCATCCGCAGGAAAAAAGCCTGTAAACCACCCGTGTACCGTATAGGTTCCGCGGTCTGCCGATTCGGCGGAGCCTGTCTTGCCCGCCGCCTGTACGGAAAATGTACCTGAGGAAGCTGTTCCACTCTCGCATACTTTTGCCATCATCTTTTTCACTCTGCGCGCCGTACTTTCCGTCATTACCCGTTTCCCGCAAATGCTGCCGCTGTCTTTCATCACAACAGATATCGGATAATCTATTCCGTTCGCCGCTATAATATTTGTCATCCTTGCAATCTGCAGCGGTGTTGCAAGGAGGCTCCCCTGTCCCACCGCCAGATTGGCAAGACCACTGTAAACTCTGTCCTCTTTTTCCGGAAAAACGCCTGCCGCTTCATCACAAAAACCGTCGATAACGGTTTGTCCAAGCCCAAGTCTCTGCGCCATTTCAATGATGGTTTCAGATCCGATTTCCGCCGCTGCAGCAGCGAAAAATCCGTTGCAGGACTTTGCAAAAGCTTCTTCAAAGTTCACCTTTCCATGTCCTTTCGGGTGATGATCGCAGATTAAATCCACGCCGTTTACCGTTATACTTCCGTCGCATACAAAGGTCGTTTCCTCTGTAAGCTTTCCGCTCTCCAAAGCGGCAGCAGCCACTGCGATTTTGAATACCGAGCCCGGCGGATACTGCCCCTGCACCGCCTTATTGAGAAGCTCCGCGCCGTCAGAATCCAGATAGCTTTCAAGGCTGTTGGGATTAAATGACGGGCTGCTTGCCATGGCAAGCACCTGTCCGGTCGCCGTATCCAGAACAACCACCGCACCGCTGATTTCTTTTTCACGCAGAATTTCTTCTGTTTTTCTCTGAATTCCCGCATCAAGAGTGGTGACCAGACCGGAAGGCTCTAAGGCATCCTGTTTCTTTTTTTCAGAAAGCCCGATTCCCTTTATAAGCTCTCCCGTACCGCTGCCCCGCATCAGAAGCCTGACCGAAGGAGATGCCAAACGATACTGAAACATTTTCTCAAGACCCGCTTCTCCCGTTTTATCCGCGCCGCTGACATACCCAATCAGGTGTGCGGCAATCTGGTCGTCCTGATACCTGCTTCCCGCGGAAAATACATATGCGCCGTGCTCCTCTGCCAGTTTCCTGCTGATTTCCCTATGGAAGTCCTCTGCTCTGTATACGATGTAATCTTCACCCTTATGGCCTGCCGGCTCTGCACCTATCTGCTCCAGAAGTTTTTTTGCATCTTCTGTATTTTCTTCATTTTTGATCAGGTAAAACAGGCTTTCTCCCGTATCGGTAAGGCGCACCATATTTCGATCGTAAATAGTCCCTCTGCTGCCTCGGGACTGCACCTTAATCTCCTGCTGGCTTTCGGCACCGGAAAGCAGAGCCTGCCCGCACACAATCTGAATATAATACAGCCTGCCGGACAGCGCCAGAAGCAGCGCCGCTGTCAAGCATCCCAGAAAGCAAATCCGTTTTCTCATAACAACCTCCTGAAAAAGAAAAGACTTCTGAGGATATTTTTCCCTCAAAAGTCTTTTTCTATACGCTTATACACCGTTTCTGTATGCCGGCAAATGCTTTTATGCGCCTTTTATATTTCGCTGAGTCTGCTGCAGATAAAGTCAATGACCTCTTCTCTGCTCATCTCCGTCGTATCTACCGTCAGAGCATCCTCTGCCTTTCTCAGCGGATTGATTTTTCGTGTGGTATCGTTATAGTCACGCTGCTTGATATCGGCAAGCACCTTTTCGTAAACAGCTTTCTGACCCTTTTCCAAAAGCTCTTTGTATCTGCGTTTTGCCCGCTCTTCCGCAGAAGCGGTAATATAGAACTTATACTCCGCATCGGGAAACACAACTGTTCCGATATCTCTTCCGTCCATAATCACACTCTTGCGGGCGCCCATCTCCTGCTGCTGTTCTGTCAGTTTTTCCCTGACAATTCCAAGAGCGGAACAGGCTGACGCCTGTCTGGAAATTTCCTCGGTTCTGATCTTGTCATTGATGTTTTCTCCGTCCAGATAGATATTTCCGCAGGAAAAATCTATATCGGTACGCGCAAGAACCTCCGCAACCTTCTCAAGATCCTCCAAAGAAACCCCCTCCTGCAGAAGCTTGTAGCCTACAGCCCGGTACATAGCACCGGTATCGATATAATCAATAGAAAGTCTCTGCGCCACAGCTTTTGCAATGGTGCTCTTTCCCGCACCGCTGGGACCGTCTACTGCAATTCTGATTCTGTTTCTCATTTCCAACTCCTGTTATCCTTTGTTCGTCATCAGTTTCTCAATTTCTTTTATAAAAGTGTTCACATCGGTAAACTGTCTGTAAACCGATGCAAAACGCACATAAGCCACCTCGTCCAGCTTTTTCAGCTGCTCCATAATCAATTCGCCGATAAAGGTGCTTTCCACTTCCTTTTCCATCAGGTTATTGAGTCCCCGTTCAATTTCAGCGGCAACTCTTTCAATTTCAGCCATAGGAACCGGCCTCTTTTCACAGGCTTTGATAATACCGTTCATTACTTTATTACGGTCGAAAGCTTCCCGTCTTCCGTCCTTTTTTATAATCATAATAATCGATTCTTCTACCTTTTCGTAAGTAGTAAACCGCTTGCCGCACTTCTCGCAGCCCCTGCGCCTGCGGATTGCATGACCTTCTTCTGTAGGTCTTGAGTCAATTACCTTCGTATCCGGGCTTTCACAATACGGGCATCTCATGGGTACTCCTCCTCATTTTTCTGTTCTGATGCAAACGTAAATACAGTTTTTATTGTACTACACTGCGTCCCATTTTTGAAGTGAAAATATTTCGGATTTTTCATGGATTCTCATAGATTTTTCCATAGACTTTTCACAGACCGTCAAATGCATCCACATCGACTAAAACCACATCATCGCCGATGGTTTTTATCCTGTCCCATTTTATCATAAAATCATCTTCTTTTCCCGCAAAAAAACGAAAAAATCCCCGTTCCTTAGGAATAATGATTCCGTCTATGGTTCCGTTTTCCAGGTTCACCTCAATATCATAAACAAAGCCCAGACTGCGTCCGTCTCTCATATTGATGACTTCCTTATTTTTCAGTTTATCCGTACTCAGCATTTTTGTCCCTCCCGTTTTAAAGAAACTCTATCAGAAGATATGCGGATACAAAGAAAAATATGACCTGCCGGGAGAAAAACAGCCTTTCCTCTACCAAGAAAAAAGCGGCGGAAATCTCCGCCGCATCTTTGTACAAATTGTTCTGTGTACTTTACATTTATTTTTTAACTTTACCGTATTCCATTACCTTATCCATAACCTGATTGAGAAGCACGGAAAATCTCATATTTTTCTCCTCACCGTATTCTTCAACGCTCATACCGTAAGCGTCTTTAAAGGTATCTTCGGTCATGCCGGCAGTCTCAAGCAGGGTGTCCAGATATTTTTCATAGTCATCGTCAGACACCTCGATGCCTTCTTTATCTGCAATGGTATAGGCAATCATTTCCTGAAGAAGATAAGACTCTGCATAAGTTTCTATCTGCTTATTAAACTCTTCTTCCGTATAGCCGATAGCATCCAGATACGCATCCCATTCCATACCGTATCCCTCAGCCGCGGCCTTCTGTGCCTTCTTTTCTTTTTCGATGAAAGCCTTTTTCTCCTCTTCCGGATATTTCTTAGCCTTGGAATTCTGTACAATCTGTTCCCACAGCTCCTGCTTCATATTCATATCTGCTTCATCGGTCTTTTTCGCAAGCAGGTCTTTTTTCACGCCCTTTTCAAAGGCTTCCAGACTGTCATAGCTGCTGTAGTATTCCTTCACGAAGTCCATATTGTACTCAGGAACTTTTTCGACCTTCTTGCTGTTGATGGTTACCTCAAAGGTTACCGGCTTTTCAGCCAGCTTTGCCTTATCTTCATCGAGAACCTTGCCTTCACTGTCTTTTCCGTAATCCTTAGGGAATGTCAAATCCAGTGATACCTTGTCTCCGATATTCTTTCCGATCAGGCCGGTTTCAAATCCGTCAATAAATGTTCCGGAACCGATTGTAAGGCTCTGTCCCTCACCGCTGCCGCCGTCAAAAGTCTTGCCGTCTATCTTGCCGACAAAGTCAATGTTCAGCGTATCGCCGTCTTCAACGGTACCCTCTTTAACTTCCTCGGTTTTCGCATGGGACTTCAGCCTGCTGTCGATCTCCTCCTGCACCTCTTTTTCCGATACGGAAGGGGTAACCTTCTTGTACTCGAGGCCTTTATATTCGCCTACTTTTACATATTCTGAAAGGTCATAGTCGCTGTAAGGCTGTTTCTCCCCGCATCCCGACAGTGCAAGTGCGGAAGAAAGGCAAAGTACACCGATTAGACCTGCTGCAAATAGTTTTTTCTTCATGTCGCATTCCATCCTCTAATCTATATAATTACTTTGTCCGTTACCGGACACTTCACATTCTATCACGACTATGAGCGGTTTTCAAATAATAAAATCACAATTCACATAAAATACACAATCCTTCACAAAGCTATGACTTTATCCCTGTGTTTCCAACCGTTCCACAGCCTTCTTCGCTCTGCTTCTCTTTCTTGCCGTTGCCGTTACCGTAATGTAAACCAGCATTAAAACGGTTGCCAGATATGGTACTGCCAAAGTCAGATCGCTCGGTACGCCCAGGGACTGCATTCTCATTGCCAAAGCCTGCAGGAAACCGAAGAGCAGCGCTGCACCGAACACCTTCGGAGGATTTGCCATACCGAATACCACGCAGGCAAATGCGATAAATCCTCTGCTTGCGCTCATACCTTCTGTAAAGCAGTTGAGGAATCCAAGCGCCAGATGAGCACCTGCAAATCCGCAGAAAATGCCGCACAGAACGCTTGATATCACCTTCATACGAACCGGACTGATACCGGCAGTTTCAAGAGCTTCCGGATGTTCACCCGCCGCTCTTACCCAGAAACCGTAAGGAGTTCTGTAAAGGAAGAACCATACCGCAAACACCAAAATCCATGATACATATACAAACAGGGAATATCCGCTTAAGATATCGCCCAGCACCGGAATATCCTTAATCAGAGGGATCTCAATCGGTTCCAGACCAACGATTCTTGTATCAGTCCATGTGCCCACTTTGCCGAATACGGAGCGAAGAAGGAAAATCGTAAGACCGCTTGCAAAGGTGTTGATAGTCATACCGATGATAAATTCATCACTCTTAAGTTTTACTACGAAAAGTGCAAAAAACAGACCGATTAAAATTCCTACCAGCACTGCCGCAAGAACGCCCATGGATGCACTCATAAAGGTGAAACTGAATACAACGGAAGTGAAGGCGCCGATCAGGATCATACCCTCCATACCGATGTTCATAATGCCTGCATGTTCTGTAAACAGGCCGCCCAGAGCCGCAAGCAATACCGGGGTTGCATTACGGATGGTATTCTGAAATAAACCGATACTAAACAGCCCTGCTATCTGTTCCCACATTTGCTCTCAGCTCCTTTCTTGTTTTTCTCTGTAACTGTTTTGCTTCAATCCAAACGGTAATACCGTTCTGTGCTGCCATCAGGAAGATGATCACAGAGAAGATAATGTCATAAATCTGTGTTGATACGCCAACCATCATATCCATATAAGCTGCACCTGTGCTCATAATTGCAAAGAAGAAGCTCATAATGATAATGCCAATCGGATTGTAGTTCATAATCATGGCAACCAGCATACCGTCAAAGTAAAACTCATTGCTGACCGCTTCTGTCATATGACCCTGAGAACCGTAAATCAAAAACAGTCCCACAAATCCGCAGATTGCGCCGGATGCCACCATGGAGCCAATCATCAGCTTGCTGCTCGGAAGGCCCGCAAATCTTGCAAATCTTTCATTTTCGCCTGTTACTTTGATTTCAAGACCGATGCTGGTCTTTTTCATCAGATACCAGATGAAGAATGCTACAACAGCACCGCCGATAAAACCGGTCGTCAGATTGGAGGCTTCAATCAGCTTCGTGAAACGCAAAGTGTCCGCCAGGTAATCGGTTCCTTTTGGAATGGACGGAGATTCCGCATTCCATGGTCCGTTTACCAGATAAGTACACACTTTAATAGCCACTGTGTTCAGCATAATAGTAGTGATAACTTCGTTAACCCCAAGCTTCACCTTCAGCATTGCCGGAATCCATGCATAAAAGCCGCCTACGATAACAGCTGCAAAAAATGCCAGTATCAACACTACGATGCCCGGAAGATCGGAAAACCACAAGCCGATCATAGTCGCTGCCAATGCGCCGAAGAAAAGCTGTCCTTCACCGCCGACATTAAACAGTCCTCCTTTAGCGCCGATGGCGGTAGCCAGTCCCAAAAGACACAAAAGCATGGCAGTTTCCAAAGTGTTTCCAATAAATCTGGAACTTCCCAGGGAACCTTCAATCATTGCGCCGTAAGCTTCGAAAGGGCTGAACCCTGTTACCCGCATCAGAACTGCGCCGATTAAAAGAGCGGTGAAAATGCAGGCAATCAACGTACCGATATATTTCAGATTAATTCTTTCTTTTAATGTTTTCACGCCGGCTCACCTCCTGTCTGTTCTGTGCTTCTGTCACCTGTCATATAATAACTGATGCCCATCTTATCGATTTCGCCTTCCTTAAACTCACCGGTAATCTGTCCCTCGTACATGGTGATAATCCGGTCGCTGAGACGGAATACTTCGTCCAAATCAGCGCTGACAAGAAGGATTGCGCATCCCTCGTTTCGCTTATCGATAATGCACTGGTGGATAAATTCAATGGCGCCTACATCCACACCTCTGGTCGGCTGAGCGATGATCAGAATCGGCGTATCAAAAGAAAACTCTCTCGCTACGACAACCTTCTGCATATTTCCGCCGGACAGAGAACCGACTTTTGTATCGACACCTGCGCCTCTCATATCGAATTTTTCAAACAGCTCGTTTGCATATCTGACAATGGAAGATTTTTTCAGATGAAGTTTATATTTTGCAAACTGAGGCAGTCTTTCTTTACCGATAATCAGGTTATCGGTAATGCTAGACTGAGAAGAAACGCCGGTGGCAATTCTGTCCTCCGGAATATGCGCAAGACCAAGCTCACGAACCTGCCCTGGCTTCAGAGGCGCAATATCGGTTCCTGCCACTTTGATTGTACCCGCTTCGATATGGCGCATACCTGTAATGGCTTCCAGAAGCTCGCTCTGGCCGTTGCCTTCGATGGCTGCAATTCCCAGAATTTCTCCTGATCTGACTTTCAGGCTGACGCCTCGAACCGCCAAAAGCCCCCTGTTGTCAGCAACTTTTAAGTTGTCTACCTCAACCATAACATCGCCGGTTTCGCCTTTTTTCTCCATCTTGTCAAAGAGGACATCGCGGCCTACCATCATAGAGGCCAGAATCTTCTCATTCACATTTTTTGTTTCTTCTACGCCTACCAATTTGCCCTGACGCATTACGCCGACTCTGTCGGAAATCGCCATAACCTCGTTGAGCTTATGGGTGATGATAATCACAGTCATATTCTTTTCGCGAACAATTCTTCTGATTACATCAAAAAATTCCTCTGTCTCCTGAGGCGTTAAAACCGCGGTCGGCTCGTCTAAAATCAGAATATCTGCGCCGCGGTAAAGAGTCTTCAGAATTTCAACCCTCTGCTGCAGACCAATACTGATTTCTTCCACCACTGCCTTCGGATCTACTACAAGACCGAAATCTTTTACCAGTTTTTCCGTTGCGGCAACAGCGCCTTTCAAGTCGTAAAAGAATCTGTTTTTTCTCGGTTCCTTACTGAGCACGATATTCTGCGCTACAGTAAAGGACGGTACCAGCATAAAATGCTGGTGCACCATGCCTACGCCGTTTTCGATGGATTCTGTCGGCGTATGTTTTTCCATTTTCCTGCCTTTGATGTACACTTCTCCCGCAGTCGGCGTATTGATGCCGTAGAGTATATTCATCAGGGTACTCTTTCCGGCTCCGTTTTCGCCTACCAAAGCGAAAATCTCACCCTTGCGGATATCAAAGGAAACATCATCGTTGGCAAGTACGCCGGGAAACTGCATGGATACATGTTCAAACTTTACAATTGTCTCTTGCAAATCTGTTCCCTCACTTTTCTTTGGTTTTATTAAGCAAAGACAGGGCGCAGCGCTAACACGCCACGCCCTTCCTTCATAAAATAAAAATCTGTTTATTTCATTACTGTGTCGACTTTGATTTTGCCGCCTGCAATCTTTTCAATCTGTTCGTCCAGTGCCTTTAATACATCTTCCGGAACCAGCATATCCATGTCTTTGTCACCGTAAGCAACTTCAACATATCCGCCGTCAAGACCTGCGTTCATAACGCCGCCGCCCAGCCATTTGGAATCGTCTTCGTAGAAATCATTGATATAGTCCACAATGGATTTGTGAACGTTCTTAATCATAGAGCACAGGATAACATCCTGGTACTTGCCGTCGCCTAAAGTGATTCTCTGATCCTGGTCAACGCCGATGCACTTATATCCTAAGTCTTTGGCTTTCATGATTGCACCGTTACCGGAACCGCCTGCTGCGCAGAAGATGATGTCAGCGCCCTGTCCGTGCAGAGTCTGTCCCCATTCTGCTCCCAGATTTGTATCAGACCAGTCGCCTGTGTAGCCCTTAACAACTTTTACATCTTTGCCCAGGTCTTTACCTGCCTGCTTAGCACCCTGCTCATAACCAACTCTGAAGTCGTTGATAACAGGAATATCAGCGCCGCCGATAAAACCTACAACACCTGTTTCAGTTAAGGAACCTGCAATGTAGCCTACCAGATAAGAACCTTCGTTCTGAGCATATAAGATAGATGTCAGATTCGGGTGCTTTTCAGGGTTTGGTGCCGGATTGTCAACCCAGATGAATTTAACATCAGGATAATCGTCGGCAACCTTGTCAATCATAGTTAATTCAGAACCAACGCCGACTACGATTTCGGAGTTTTCAGCTGCAGTTCTCAGCTGCGGTTCATACTGCTTTTCTTCAGTGTTGCATTCTGTAGTATTTACAGTATAGCCGGCAGCTTCCAGTTCATCAAGACCTGCTTTTGCAGAGTCATTGAAAGACATATCTCCAAGATTTGTTGCGATAACGCCGGTAATCTGAACTTTTTCGTTCTTAGCTTTATCGCCGCCAGCTTCTTCTTTGTCTTTGTCTCCGCCGCAGCTTGCCATAAACAGTGACATAGAAAGCACCATTACGGCAACTAAGGCGAGTGAAATAAATTTCTTCATCTTCTTCCTCCATAATGTATCATTAGTGATATATTTCTATTAGATTCTATCACAATGTCAACACAGATTCAACAAAATTCCAGTCAATTATTCTAATTTATCCAAAATGACTTTATCCAAAACCATATTAAATCCAAAATCCAGCTTGTTTTTTTCATGGCAGTCTGAAGACAGAATGACGGGACAGCCAAGCCTTTCAATCTCTTCAAGAAGAAATCCGCAAGGGTACGGTCTGCTCCTGTAGCCTCTTGCCACAGCTCCTGTATTGATTTCAAAAATCGGCCTTTTTTCCGCAGCCTGCGCCAGTGCTCTCAATGCCGCTTTTTTGTACCACTTTGTGTTTTCATCAAAATATTTTCCGCCTTCGTTGAACTTTGTAATCAGATCAAAATGTCCGATGATATCGGCGTGTGTTTTTTCTGCAACAGCACCGATCAGAGCATAGTAGCTTTCAACATAAGCCCGAAAATCACCTCCGAAGAAATTTGTTACATTGCGGACCATACCTTCTTCCGATTCATCCACGCACAGAAGCCCGCCGCCGGGCGCTTTTGTATAATGCAGAGAACCGATAACATAATCATAAGGATAATCATCTCCTTCTCCGAAATAGTCCCGCTCGATTCCAAGATAAATATCAATCTGCCCTCTGTACTTTTCTTTCAGGTCAAGAATCTCACTCCGATAGCGTTTCGTATCTTCTCTGCTCATACAAAAACCACCGTCATATACAGAGTATTCGTGCCCCGAAAATCCCAGCGCGGAAAACCCCCGCTTGACTGCTTCACACACCAGTTCTTCGGGACTGTCTGTTCCGTCGCAGTATTTCGTATGGGTATGCAGATTCACCTTTCCGTCGGGATTCAAAATCTTCATAAACATCTCTCCTTTCTTCACACAGCACCTATATGATACCACGCTGTTTCCTTTGGGTATAGAACCGCAAGGCGTGATTCAATGATTCCTCCCTTGCGGCAACGCCGTTATATAATCAACGGAATTATTATACCATGCCGTTTCCTTTTTGAGCAGGTCGACTCTCTCACACCCGAAAATCACAAAAAATCAGAAATTATCAAAAACTATATTGACAAGAAACCGTATTACTCATATAATACAGTTAACAAAACCGTATCACTCGTATAATACAGTTTGATTGTGAATTACTGAAAAAAAGCCCTATACGGATTAGAATTTGATTTTATTGATATCATTATAAATCCAATTATTTACGGAGGTATATTATGAAGTGTCCATACTGTAACGAAGAAATGGTAAAAGGATATATACAGTGCAGGGACGGTGTTAATTGGACAGAAAAAAAGCAATTCGTTGCAGCTTTATCTGTATTTGGAAAAGACAGAGTCTCTCTTGCAAACGGAGCTTCTGAAAATAACAGCGCTGTATACGCTTACAAATGTGCAAAGTGTAAAAAAATAATAATTGATTTTTCTTGAAAAGGTAAGCAGGCAAAATCCATTTTACAGGCTGTCACATCAGCAGGTTCTTTTACGAATGCGGCAGCCCTTTATCAAACTCTGAAAAACAGCTATATTTGTACATATCTTAAACAAGGCGAAAGGGGAGAATCATCTCTTGATTGCATTTGAACAATTTCAGATTCGGGACGGAAGTCCCATCTATATGCAGATTGTCGACTTTGTCGAAAGGGGTATCGCAGGCGGCATCATCGAAGACGGCGACGAACTTCCCTCTCGCCGTATGCTGTCGGCACTGCTTTCTGTCAACCCCAATACGGTTCAGAAAGCCTACCGCATTTTAGAAGAACGGGGTATTATCGAATCCAGAAGCGGCGCAAAGAGCTGTGTCACAGCAGACGGCGCGGTGACAGAAAAGATTCGCACCCGGCTTCTTGCCAGCGATTTGACTGCGGTTGTGCAGAATATGAAACAGATGAGAATCGACAGGGATACTGCTCTGAGGCTTCTTGGCGCAGCATGGGATCAATCGGAAGAGGGAGAAGGAGGAATTGACTTATGAGAAGTTTTACATCGATTTTTGCGCTTGCAGGAAGACTCACGCTGTTTCGAACAGTATCGGTAATTCTGACGATGGCACTGATCCAGACAGTTTCATTTTTTTACGAAATACATAGTCCTTCAGAAGAAGGCGTCATTTCCGGTGGGTTTCTCCCCCTTTATGAAATGTTTAACAGACCCGCCTTTTCTACTTCTTTTGCAACCGCATTCATACTGATTACAGTATTTCTGCTGCGTATGGCATCGGACCTTGGCAGAAGCTCTTCACGATACACCATCTTCCGCCTCTCTGCCTGCCGAAAAACTGCGATCTCTGCCGCCGGGCTCTATGCCCTCTGCTGCTATGCAATCCTTTGGGCTGTACAGGTGGCTGTCCTCATAGGACTGTCAAAGGTTTATCAGAATACGGATACTTCTTTGTTTTCGGAGACTGCCCTGCTTCTTGCCGCAGGAACAGACGGCTTTGCAAAGTTCGTTTTTTCCTTTGCAGACCCGGTTACCCACCTCTTCAATTTCCTGATGGTTCTGGGACTCTCTGCTGCCGTCGGCACACTGACCTACGCAGAACGCAAAGACGGTCTTGGCGCTATGGCACTGTTTTCTGCGGGATTCTATATCTTTTCTCTTGCCGCAGGCTCTGAACTGATGGCGATATTATGTCTCTGCTGCGGACCGTCTCTTTTAATGATAAGCATCGGAATCTCCATGAAAAAACAAAGCTTCTGCGATACCGATAAAGAACTTGTCGAAAACACTTCGGAAACAAACACAATACAGAAAAACACTGCAGCGAAAGAGGAGGGACTGCTATGAAAACCAGACTGATCATTATGCTCACATCATCGATTACAGCTGTATGCTTTCTCATCGGCGCATTTTTCTATATTGACAGCCAAAAAGACAATCTTACCGTCAGCATGGAAACCCTGCACGGCAATCCTTCTGCCATTTACGGCGCTGATATAGATATGCAGAGCTTCTACAGTTTCAACAGCCGTATGACATGGGATATCCGCTTTCAGGCAGGATATGAAGACAAAGCGGATATCAGGTTTAAAAAAACCGAAAGAGAGAACTTCTCCGATATGCCTGCACCGGAAGCGACCATGAGTACCGAATATACCTTTTTTAATCAAAAGGCTGATATGGCTGAAACCGAACAGAAAATGCTGAAAGACGCGCTGAAGCAGGCAGATAGCAAGGAAATCGCCGCCGCAGAAGATATATTTACCGCATTAAAGCTCAGCGATTATATGTCGGAACTTCCGATGCAGCTTGGTATTTATTCGTGCAAATACCAAGTCATTACAGCCGACGATAGTCTCTACAGTCCCAATCACGAATTTGCCGCTGTAGAAAAGGGACTCCGCGACTATTTCAGGATTTCGGTAACCGACGATATGCTTTTTGATGTTGTACTGAAGAAAAACGAGCCTGATCATGCAGAAGAATTTTCAATCAGCGCAGACTCGCAGTATTCGGTTCCCATGCTCTGCACAGCCGATGAATCGGGCGTTTTTCTGGCATTCAACAGACTGCACTACAGTGGTCCTGTTTCAGAATATGATGATAACCCACCTCGCAATGACGGTACAATTCCTCTTCCGAAAGGTTCTGCTGCCGCAGGCATTCATTACATTCCCTGCCTGAAAGAAAAGGACAAAAATATAGATACCAGAATTCCGGACACTGATAAAATCCGGCTGCTCTATCCTCTTTCAGAAGATGCAGTCCTGCTGCAGTTTTCGGAAAACGCCGACGGAAAGTCACTGCTGCTTCTGACGGCAGAAGATAAAAAGCTTTGCCTGTCTGTCATTGACAAAGCAGAGGGAAAACTGCTGCAGAAAATACTGCTGAAGCATACAGGAAAAGAGACTTTCCATCCGGATGCCGCAAATTCATATATTTCAGACCGGGACAGTCATATTCTGATTACAGAAAACGACTCAGTCTACCTGCTCAGAAAATCCGGCAGAAAATACAGCCTTCTCCTTTCGGGAAGCTACAGAGAAAAGCTGAACTATACCAAGCGCGACATTCCGTACTTTCCGTACTTCGACTTTGACGGTGAAAAGCTGGCGCTGATTATGGCAAGCAGCGCAGACGGCTTCGGAGGGGGCTGTTCAGCCTCCGATGTGATGGTATTTACAGAAAAAGGTCTTGCTTTCAGCGGTACTGTGCGCATCAATATCGAAGAATCCTATCCTTGTGCCATCGACTCCGATTATCCTGCCAAAATCGCATTGCCCGGTTCTGTTGTAAAAGACGAGAACTATGAAAGGAGCTGATGATATGGAAAGACTGAAACCCTTTTTCCCTGTGGGCTGCAAGATTTCAAGTGAAATCTCTTGGGCATCGGCAGGACTTTTCGCAGCTGTTTTTATCGCCTTTGCAACTTTCGGAGTCCGCTTTTCTGCGGCAGTATCAGACCTTTATGATGAACTGCATCCGGGCCGTCTGATTACAGACGCCGTAATGCCCACCTTCATGCAGCTTCTTGCCGGAAGCCTGACAGGTTTTTACGCATTCCTTGCGATACTTCCGCTGTGGGCTTTATTTCACTACCTGCTGCACTTTCGAGAAAGCAAAAGCATCTATCTTATGCGCAGGCTTCCTCAAAAAAACGAGCTGGCAAAACGATGCCTGTCGGCTCCCGCAGCGGCAGCGGTTATAGCTCTGATTGCAGCGCTTCTTTCCGTGCTGCTGTGCTTTATAGCTTACTGTTTACTGACACCTGCGCCCGCTCTGCCGCAGAATATCCGGCAGATTCTTTCAAACTGACAGGAGGAACATTATGCTTGAAATTAAAAATCTTTCAAAATCCTACGGCGGCAAAAAAGCCCTGGACAATATTTCTCTCAAAATCCCTTCGGGGCAAATGATAGGTCTGTTCGGAGAAAACGGCGCGGGAAAAACCACACTGATCAAATCTGTTTTCGGCTTTCACAGATACAGCGGTGAAATTACTTTAGACGGCGCACCTGTTACTTACAAAAATATCGCCCGTCTGTCCTTTGCCACCAGCGAACATTCTTTCTTTCCTGCGCTGACGCCAAAAGCACACAGAGAATTTTACGAAATGCATTTTCCCGCTTTTCGAAAGAAGCGTTTCCAATTGCTGATGGATTTTTTCGAACTGGAACAGAACAAACCGCTGCGCAGTTTTTCTGTCGGCCAGCAGAACCAGTTCGAAACGATTCTGGCTCTTTCTCAGGGCGCCGACTATATTCTGATGGACGAACCATTCTCAGGAAACGATATCTTCAACAGAGAAGGTTTTTATAAAGTTCTTTTGGGAATCTTAGAGCCTTCCGAGACAGTTCTCCTTTCCACCCATCTTCTTTCGGAGGTAGAGCATTTTATCGACAGAGCGATTCTGATTCACCGCGGAACACTGGCTGCCGACAAGGAGCTGCAGCAGCTGGAGGAAGAAGGAAAAACCCTGCTTTCTTTTGTAAAAGAAACTTATCATTACAAACAGAACCGTATCGAAAAAATTCTGGAGGAAAGCAGCGGAAACGAAAATTAAGCACAAAAACTCCGCAAAAACGGCGATAAAACACTAACAATACAGACAAAAAAAAGAATAACAAAGGCTCCCCAGAAAAGCCTGAAGCAAAGCTTTAAGACTGCTTTCTGCGGAGCTTTTGTTCATTAAAAAGTCTGCGGAAGTTTTTTCCGCATCATCAGAAGCATCAAAACAAAGGTCACTGCCTCCGTCACCGGTACAGAAATCCAGATGCCTGTCATACCGAAAAGCCGTGAAAAAATCACCGCACAAGGTGCAATAATCAAAAAGCCCCGAAGCAGAGAAACGGAAAATCCCAGATCTGCCCGTTCCATTGCACTGAAATATCCGGTCATTGCAATATTTGCGCCGCCGAACAGAAAGCACAGAAAATAGATACGAAGCCCTTCTTCTGCAATTTTCTGCATCACAGGGTCTCCGCTTTCATTAAATGCCGCAGCGATTTCTCCGGTAAAGCCGTATACTGCCGCAATCAGAACCAGCGCCAGAGCCGCCGTCACCATCAGAGTGTCTCTGCGGATGATCCGAATCTGTCCTGTAATTCCTCTGCCGTAATAATCGCTTACCAGCGGCTGAACTCCCTGCGCCGCTCCTGTAAAAATCGCAAAAGCAAACAGTCCTACATTGGTAACGACACCGTAAGCAGCCACAGCAGTATTTCCGCCCAGCCCCAGAAAAAGAAAATTAAAAATCATTACCACAAGCCCCACAGAAAGTTCGTTTACCATAGAAGATACACCGAGGCGGCAGAACTCCCAGACTGCCGACGCCGTATCTGCGACGCCGCAAAAAGCGTTTCGCCCGATAAAACGAAATCTGTTTTTCTTTCCGATAAAATGCCGTGACAGAACGCAGATGCTGATAACGGGAGAAAGTCCCGTCGCTACCGCCGCACCGAACATAGACCAGTTGAAAAGACAGATAAAGACATAATCAAGTATAATGTTGGAACCGTTTGAGATTAAAAGTGCAATAGCGGCAAGGCGCGGATTTTCGTCATTTCTGACAAAGGCAACCAGAATATGATTACATATAAAAAAGGGCGCGCAGGTAAAAATCACACGAATATATAGGGCAGTAAGCCCCATAATCCTGCTGTCCGCACCCATAAGATGAGCAAGCTGACTGCTGAACAGATTTCCTGCCAGCAGAAATACTGTCCCTGCCGCAATACCGGTCATCAGCGCTATAGTAAAAATACGGTTTCCGTCCTTGAAATCTCCTCTTGATTTTCTGACACCGTAACCTGTGCCGCTGCCGATTCCGATTAAAAGACCCATTGCCTGCATAAAGCTGAAAAGCACAATTGCAAGGTTCAGCGCCGCCAGTCCGTCTGCGCCCACACCCATGGCAACAAAAAAGGTATCCGCCACAATATAGCAGGAGCTTCCCAGCATAGCAAGGATATTAAGCGATACATATTTTGCAAACTTTTTCCTGCCTGCCGAATCGAAAAGTTCCGTCTCCTGTGTTTTTTTCTCCATAAACGATGTTTTCTCCCTTCGATGTAAAATTATCATAGCTTTTGCCACGCATATCAAGATTTCATAATCAAAACAGTCCTTCGTATCTCCGCAATCACCGGCCTGTAGCATACCCCGGTCATGAAAAACGATATAATCCACCAAAGCAAACTGATAGTACGACACTGCCTGTTCAAAAGTTTATAAACTGCCTGTTCAAATGTTCAAGAAAATGTTCAAAAGATTGTTCGCAGCGGTCATAAACCGTAAATGACACACCCAGCCGGATATAGATAAAAAAGTGTCATTTTCTTTTCGGTATATATACCGTAAATGACACAGAGACTCGCTTTTTCAATTTTTTGTGTCATAAAACGAAAAAAAATCTATCGTATGCACGCTCATAACTGTAATATTATAGGATAAATGCAAAGATCAAGAAAGATAGCAAGTCCTTCGTTCATAGAAAATGACATGTTCGTGCCGATTTTAAGGGGAACCTGTCATTTTTGCGGTTTACGGTTTTAGAAAAGTGACATAGGAGGCCCCTATACAATACTATTATGTCATTTTATCCGATTTAAAACGCCACTTTACAGATATTCCATTTCGGCAGTATATTTTGAATTCGCTAAAGCAAAAGCACCGCCTGCACGAGCGGCCAGTTTTCGTTTATATAACCATCCCTATCGTGTGCAGGAAAAAATGTCCACACTGAAAAAAGCGTGGACATATAACCTGTGAAAAATCACCAAAATCTTCTTATTTACCAGCTTCCTGTACGGCTACTGCCACAGCTACGGATGCCCCAACCATCGGGTTGTTGCCCATACCGATATAGCCCATCATTTCAACATGAGCAGGAACGGAAGATGAACCTGCAAACTGCGCGTCGGAATGCATTCTTCCCATGGTATCGGTCATACCGTAAGAGGAAGGACCTGCCGCCATATTGTCAGGATGCAGCGTTCTGCCTGTACCGCCCCCTGATGCAACGGAGAAATACTTTTTGCCTTCCAGCACTCTTTCTTTCTTGTAAGTGCCGGCAACCGGATGCTGAAATCTGGTCGGATTGGTGGAGTTTCCGGTGATGGAAACATCTACATTCTCATGATGCATAATTGCCACGCCTTCTCTGACATCAAACGCGCCGTAGCATTTTACTTTCGCACGGTCGCCGTCAGAGTACGGTGTTTCTTTGACAACCTTCAATTCACCTGTATAAAAATCAAAGTCCGTCTGCACATAAGTGAATCCGTTGATTCTGGAAATGATCAGCGCAGCGTCTTTTCCAAGTCCGTTTAAGATTACACGCAAAGGTTTTTTGCGTACTTTGTTTGCGGAATTGGCAATACCGATAGCGCCTTCCGCAGCCGCAAAAGATTCGTGACCTGCAAGGAATGCAAAGCACTCGGTCTCTTCGGAAAGGAGCATGGATGCAAGGTTGCCGTGACCGATGCCTACCTTTCTGTCATCCGCAACAGAACCCGGAATACAGAATGCCTGCAGACCTTCTCCAATGGCTTTTGCCGCATCCGCTGCGGAAACTGCGCCCTTCTTCATAGCGATAGCAGCGCCCAGCACATAGGCCCAGCATGCATCTTCAAAACAGATAGGCTGAATACCTTTTACGATTTCATATGGATCAAAGCCTTTATCGGTGCACATTTTGCGTGCTGCCTCAAGACTTTCGATTCCGTATTCTTTCATGACCGCCTTGATGCCGGCGATTCTTCTGTCATAGTTTTCAAATAATTCCATCGTCCGCACCTCCTATTCTTTTCTCGGGTCAATTGTTTTTACAGCTTCATTAAATCTTCCGTAAACACCGCTGGCTTTTTCGATTGCTTCCATCGGGTCGGTACCGCCTTTGATAAAGTCCATCATCTTTCCGATATTTACATATTTATATCCGATTACATTATTGTTCTCATCAAGACCTTCTTCTAAAATATATCCTTCTGCAAGCTCTAAATATCTCGGTCCCTTGGCTGCTGTGGAATAAATGGTTCCCACCTGGCTTCTGGTTCCCTTACCTAAGTCCTCAAGACCTGCGCCGACTGCAAGTCCTCCTTCCGAGAACGCAGACTGGCTTCTGCCGTAAACAATCTGCAGGAACAGCTCTCTCATAGCCGTATTGATTGCGTCACAGACAAGGTCCGTATTCAAAGCCTCCAGAATCGTCTTACCCACCAGAATTTCGCCTGCCATTGCAGCGGAGTGAGTCATACCGGAACAGCCCAGAGTTTCAATCAAAGCCTCCTGAATAATGCCGTCCTTCACATTAAGAGTCAGCTTGCAGGCACCCTGCTGAGGCGCACACCAGCCGACACCGTGTGTCAGACCCGAGATATCGCCGATTTCTTTTGCCTGCACCCATTTTCCTTCTTCAGGAATCGGAGCGGGTCCGTGACCGGCGTCTCTTCCAACGATACACATATTCTCTACTTCTCTTGTATATATCATCTTCTACCTCCATTTAGTATCGTTACCCGTGGCGGGTACTATCATCAGTATATCACCCACCCGCCATTTATTCAACTGGTTTTAACTGGCTGAAGGGATTCATTCCGCAAAGTTTTACCCGAAAACAGAACATTCTGCATAAATTTCAAATTACTTGAAACTTTTTCCTTTTTTTCTGTCTCTATACTATATAAAGAGGCGCTTCAAAACCAAATTGCAGAAAACAGGAGGTACGCTATGAATCTGTCGATACAAAGAAAAATTGCATCCAATATCAAATTTCTGCGCCGGATTTTCGGATACAGTCAGGCGGAGCTTGCCGCAGCGCTTGGAATCGCCCGCTGTACTTACGCTCAGCTGGAATCAGGCGCAAAGCTGCCCGATATCGAATCCCTTTCGGATCTGTCTGCATTTTACAAAATCAGTATGGATTCGATTCTTCATTTGGATATTGAAACACTGCAGCAGAATATGCTTTCCGCAGACCGATGCCGAAAAAACATTTCCCGTATTCTCGAAATATACCAAGCTCTGCCGCCGGAAGACCGCCGGCGTCTTCTTGAAAAAGCCCGCGCTGTCGCATCAGACGATGAATCGAGCAGAAGGGAAAATTAAATAAATTCCTTAGTCTCTCACACCGCCGTGCGTACGATTCCATACACGGCGGTTCAAACAACTTGACAAGTAACGCACCTTTCGGTGTAATAATCCAACAGCGACCTTGAAAACAGGATAGCTGATATAATAATCGCCCATAACGCGATGGCGGCGCTTAAGGAATTAGAACAGCGCAGGTCTGCTCCCAATGCAATGCACGGGAGCCGGAATGATAAGAGGTTACAGTAGAAAAAAGCATGATTATTATAGTAAAATGGAATTGCTCAGAAAGAAGTAGCGAAAATGGAATATTAGTGGGCTGAAAAAGCCTGTATTTCGGCAGTTTTCAGCGCATGAAAACGGCACAGCCCCTAAAAAATATTCAAACCTCTATTTGCCACTTTATGCGCTGCCCATTTTGATACAGACCTATAAATCCTTCCGTCTCTCTTTAGGTTCTCGGCGGCGGCAGTTCCCCTACCAGAGCTTCCAGCAGATCGTTCAGTGTAATGATACCGGAAAGACCGCCGTATTCGTCAATAACCGGCGCAAAGTACACACCGTTCTGCTTCATTTCCCGAAAAACAAGATTTGCTTTCATCGTTTCCGGAACAAAGAACGGCTTATCCACCGCTTTTTCGATGACTGCCTCTTTGCTGCTTCGTTCCATACGGAAAAAGTCCGCAGTATCCAAAACGCCCGTAACCTGATCCACGCTCTTGCTGCAGACCGGATAAAAACTGTGGCGGCTTTCAAAGACGATTTTCTCCCATTCAGAAAGATCGTCCTCCAAATCGAGCCATTCCAGGTCGAGACGGTGGGTCAGCAGTTCTTCCGCCGTCAGATCGTCAAACTCAAAAACATTCTGCAGCATAGTATTTTCCTCTTCATCGATAATCCCCTGCTGCTTTCCTTCCGCAACAAGCATTCTGATTTCCTCTTCCGTAACCTTTTCATCATTTTCGTCGGGATTGATTCCCAGAAGTCTTAAAACCCCGTTTGTAGACACCGTCAGAAGAAAAACAAGAGGTGCAAAAATCCTCGAGACGCCGTAAAGCATTCCCGACATCCCAAGAGCCAGACGCTCCGCTTTTTTCATAGCAATCCGTTTCGGCACCAGCTCCCCGAAAACAAGATTGAAATATGCCAAAATCAGCGTAATCACAATGACCGCCGCAGGCTCCGCCACCTGCTCCGGCACCTCTATGCCAAGCTTTCTTACCGTTTCGACCAATGGCTGCGCAAAACTTTCGGCGGCAAAAGCGCTCCCCAGAAGTCCCGCCAAAGTAATCGCCACCTGTATCGTTGCTAAAAATTTTGCCGGCTGCTCCGTCAGAGCGGACAGTTTTTTTGCTCTTTTATCCCCCTCTTCAGCCAGCCTGCGCAGTTTGTTTTCATTTGTAGAAATTACCGCAATCTCCGCACTTGCGAAAGTCGCGTTCAAAAAAATCAATATAATCTGCAATAAAATAGGTCCTGTCATAAAATCCTCCAAATTCATAAATACAAGTACAATCTGTTAAAACAAAAAGATATAGTCCGGCACAGATTCTGCCCGAACTATATCTTATCTATAACATAGCACTACATGGAGTTGTCAGTTTTCTTTTATATACAGAATTAACCCTGTGATTGTCAGAGTCTTCCATGTGTTTCCCGCCTTTCTTCAAAATCTCTAACCGGTTCTGAAAAGTCTGTCCCGATTACATTACCAAAATAGCACAGACAGGCAGGATCAGTCAATCAGACTTTAGTCTTATTTCCAGGTTTAATCCGATTTAATCGCTTTTTCCCTCCGTCTGCACCTGCTGCACGCACCGTAAATGACAGAGTTTCTGCAATCAAGAGAAAAACCGTGTTCCCTCAGAATATGGGAAGAAATCTCGTCCATAAAATGACAGTCCAGGTGTTCCACACTCCCGCAGTTTACACAGCGCAGATGAAGGTGGCTGTCGCAGTTATGACTCTGCTCTACATAAAGGTAGGTGGACTTGCCGTCCTTTCCCGCCGCGTACCTGATAAGATTGCCGTCCGCCGCAAGTTTTTCCAGATATCTGTAAATCGTCGTCACATTAACCGGCGCATCAATAGAATCCATATACTCTTTAATATCGCTGACACTGACCGGTCTGTCTCCCGCCGCCTTAAGAAAAGACAGGATTCTGGCTCTGCCGTTTGTTTTATAACTCTGTTCCGCCATAGAAATCCTCCTTAAAAGGTAATTCCCAAAACCTCAATCACTACGCCCCACACTACGCTGACCCCGTAAAGAAGGCCTGCAATAATCAGGTTCTCATGTCTGTGCCGGTTTTCTTTAAACAATACCAAAAGACCCATTCCCGCGCTGACCAAAAGACCGCTCATCATCGGCCCCGGACCTATAATGCCGTCTAAATAAAGCTGCGTAATTACCACGGAAGCGGCACAGTTTGGAATCAGTCCGACCAGAGAAGCCACAGCTTCTCCCACAACAGGAATGTCGGAAAAAATCTGCGAAAGCCCATCTTCGCCGATAAAATGAATTGCGCTGCCGATTGCAAGGGATATGATGAAAATAAAGAAGAAAACCTTCAATGTATGCCCTGCGGCGTCTGCCAGAATGCCTGCGCCGCAGCTGCACCGTTCCTCCGAAAGTTCAAATTCCCTCGGCACTTTATTCCAGCGGGCAAGCCAGCCGAACAGAAATTCGATCAAAAATCCGCTGATTAAGGCAATCACGACCTTCGTTCCCAAAATCTTCAAAATGACCGATACCTCTACTTTTTCCGAAATCAGAATCGGAAGCATTTCATCAGAGGTGGACATATAAATCGCGATCAGAGTGCCCAGCGTCAGTATTCTGCTCATATAAAAATAAGAAGCCGCCACCGAAAATCCGCACTGCGGCACTGCGCCCAGAAGACTGCCCCATACCGGTCCAAGCTTTCCCGCCTTTTTAATTCTGTCTCTGGACCTTACTTCTGTCGCCCTTTCCAAAAATCCCATAGCTATGTAAGTCAAAAACAGGAACGGAATCAGCTTCAGACTGTCCTTCAAGGCATCTGTTAAAATCTCTGCCATACATACTCCTTTCATATATTAACTGAAAAGACTCTCGTACTGCAATCCCGAGCCTCCGCGGGTTCTGCCGCACCGCCGGTTTCCGCAGCCTGTGCAATACCTCCCGCTTATGCAATTTCCGCAGCACCGATCTCTTCCGGCAATTCCGTCGTCAAATTTGCAAATGATTTGCATTTTCGATTATACTACAGGAAACCTCTTTCTGCAAGGTGCCATTTTGTCTTTCTGTCGCCATTTTGCCTTTTCGCAAGGTGCCATTTTGCCTTTTCCTCCCAGACAAAAGCAAAGCCCAGAGGATGCATTAAAAAACGGACAGTAAGAAGAGAACCGTCTCTATACAATAAATCTCAAAACTAAAACTGCCCTTTGTATCCGCTTTCCTGCGGATTGCAAAAGGCAGTTTCCCATTTCTTATTTTTCGCCCTGTACGGCAATGATTGTATCTATTACGGCTTTTGCCACCAATTCCTTGCTCATAAGCGGAAGACTTCTGATTTCATCTGCTGTAATCAGTGTCACCAGATTCGTGTCCGTACCAAAGCCCGCGCCTTCATCCTTCAGATTGTTTGCCACAATCATATCGGCATTTTTACGCTTCAGCTTTGCCTGAGAGTTTTCAAGCATATGTTCGGTTTCCATAGAAAAACCGCACAGGAGCTGTCCCGGTCTTTTATGCTCGCCCAGATACTTCAAAATGTCGCGGGTTCTTTTCATCGGAATCGAAAGATCGCCGTCTTTTTTCTTGACTTTCTCACAGCTGACCTCTGCCGGCGTATAATCGCTGACTGCCGCCGCTTTGATGATAATGTCCATATCTTCTGCCCGTTCCGTCACTGCGCAGAACATATCCGCAGCGCTTTCCACAGGCACAATGTCTACAAACATCGGCGCATCTCCCCGTGTCTCCGCTTTTACCAAAGTCACCTCCGCCCCGCGCAGCATACATTCTTTCGCCAGAGCAAATCCCATTTTTCCTGTGGAGTGATTTGTAATAAAACGAACCGGGTCCATAGCCTCTCTGGTCGCGCCGGCTGTCACCAGCACTTTTTTGCCCGCCAGATCTTTTTCACAGGCAATTTCTCTCTCAATATGCTGAAACAAAACTTCCGGTTCCGGCATTTTCCCTGCACCCGTGTCTCCGCAGGCAAGATATCCCGATGCCGGCTGAATCACTTCTATGCCGTAACTTGAAAGCAGCTTCATATTATCCTGCGTTACGGGATTTTCGTACATTGCCGTATTCATAGCCGGTGCAACGATTTTCGGACATTTTGATGCCAGAAATGTGGTTGTCAGCATATCGTCGGCAAGACCGTGAGCCAGTTTTGCCATTACATTGGCTGTAGCGGGAGCAACCATAAACACATCGGCTTTTTTCGCCAGAGCCACATGCTCCACACTATGCCTAAAATTCCGGTCAAAAGTGTCTGCGATGCACTTATTTCCCGTTAAGGTTTCAAAAGTAATCGGATTGATAAAATTACAGGCATTGGCTGTCATCAGCACATGTACCTCGGCGCCCTCCTTTACCAGCATACTGGCAAGAGAAGCGGATTTATATGCGGCAATTCCGCCGCTGACTCCTAAAATAACTGTTTTGTTCTTAAACATATCTGTCATAATTCTCCCGGATAATCAAAAGATAATCAAAAAATACACATTGTGAACAGAAACAGTATACCACTTGCCGCGCGGAGCTGCAACATCTATCTCACCTGTAAACCTGCGTTCATAACTGTCTCCGGATTATCCGAAAACTTCTGGCACAGTTATCCCCGAATTACCCGCAAACCCACCGGCATAAATTTCCTCAAATTAACTGCAGACCCGCTGCCTCCAATTTTGAAAAATATTAACCCTGTCCTTTTTTCCCGCCGCAGCCTCTTTCGGACGACCGCTGCAGTCTCCTGCATACATCACACATACTTTCTCATATATTTCAGAGCGTTTTTTTCAAGACGGGAAACCTGCGCCTGACTAATAGAGATTTCTTCCGCCACCTCCATCTGTGTTTTTCCCTCAAAGAAACGCATTTTCAGAATATGCCGCTCTCTCGGAGTCAGCTTATTCATTGCAGCTGATAAAGAGATATTCTCAATCCACTTCTCGTCGGTATTTTTCGTATCCTGCACCTGATCCATCACATAAATGGCATCGCCGTCATCGTGAAACACCGGCTCGAAAAGAGAAACCGGCTCCTGCACAGAATCGAGAGCCAAAACCACATCTTCCCGCGCCACTTCAATTTCCTCGGCGATTTCCGTTACGGAAGGTTCTCTTGACAGCTGATTGGAAAGCCGCTCCCTTGCCTGCATAGCCTTATAAGCAATGTCTCTTAGAGAGCGGGATACACGAATGCTGTTGTTATCCCGCAGATACCGTCTGACTTCTCCGATAATCATCGGCACAGCGTAAGTTGAAAACTTGACACCGTGACGAAGATCGAAATTATCAAGAGCCTTAATCAGTCCAATACAGCCCACCTGAAACAAATCATCCGGATTTTCTCCCCGATTTGCAAAACGCTGAATCACACTGAGTACCAGTCTTAAATTCCCGGTAATAAACTTTTCACGGATTTCCATATCTCCGTCTTTAATTGCAAGAAGCATCTCCTGCATTTCTTTATCCTTGTACAGAGGGAGCTTTGCGGTATTTACGCCGCAGATTTCTACTTTATTGCCCATAAATCACACCAGCCTGTTCCTTAAAATTTTAATATGTACATAGCTTGTGCCGGTGCTCCCTCTTTCACACTCTGAAAATTATCCCAGTTTCTGCACTTCTCTTTGCAGACGATGAATGATTTTCTTTTCCAGCCTTGATATATAGCTTTGGGAAATTCCCATAGCGTCCGCCACTTCTTTCTGCGTCATTTCCCTGCCGTTTTTCAAGCCGAACCGCATATTCATAATCTGTTTCTCTCTGTCATTAAGTTTTGTCAGCGCATGATACAGCAGATTCCGGTTAACCTCCTCTTCCAGTCTGGTGCTGACAATATCATTTTCCGTACCCAGTATATCCGAAAGGAGCAGTTCGTTCCCGTCCCAGTCCACATTCAGAGGCTCATCCAGAGAAACTTCGCTGCGCCGTTTCACATCTCGGCGTAAAAACATAAGAATTTCATTTTCGATACACCGCGACGCGTAAGTCGCCAGTTTAATATTTTTATCTACCTTAAAAGTATTGACAGCTTTTATAAGTCCAATCGTCCCTATCGAAATTAAATCCTCGACATTTACCCCCGCATTTTCAAATTTTTTGGCAATATATACTACAAGCCGCAAATTTCTTTCAATCAAAACCGCTCTTGCCTCCCCGCTTCCTTCGGCGTAGGCTTTCAGCATCCTTCTCTCCTCTTCTCCGGAAAGAGGCGGCGGCAGCACATCGCTTCCGCCGATATAAAAAATCCCCCTTGGTTTTTCTGTTTTCCGAAAACCCCTGAAAAACCCGAAAATCCTGTCAAAAACTGTTCTGATGTCATTTAGCTTCAGCATAAATCCCCCTTTCCAGCATACTTTCCGGTAAAAGTATCTGTCCTCTGTCATATTCTCCACCCGGGAAATCACAATTTCCGCAGACTGCCAGCACAGGATTTCTGATGGTCATCCCCCCGATTACCATAGTATCCGCCCTGTATCCGTCCATAATCCCCTTTTCTGTTCCGACGGCGCTGTAAGGAATCGCTGTATACCGGCAGGCGGCGTCCGGCGCCGCCTTCAGAAGTTTTCCCATAATTTCCGCCTTTACCACTGCAACCGGCTTTCTGCTCAAAGGCTCTCTGAGAAAATTTCCGGAATCGATGAAGCCGGTAAGATGAAGCTGTTCTGTACCCATACATACCGTAACTTCTACCTGCGTTCTGGCTTCCTGCCTCTTCACTTTTACAATATCCACAATCAGCCGTACAAACAGCGATGCAGCCGCAGCTGCGCAGGTTACCGTCAGATATGTAGCAAAGGGCATATACATACCCTTAGAGCCGGCTGTTCCCTGCCAGCTGAACCCGGTAAGAAATGCAGACGCAGTACCTCCGTAAAGCACGGTCACGGCAAAAAACAGAATGCCGTTGGCAGCCAGAGCCTTCAGCGACTTTTTCCCGAAAGCAGCCAGTGAGACAAGCAGGATAAACCCGATTTTAAAAATCAGATCGATACCCCCGCCGATTTCGGAAAAAATCGAAAAAGCATACAAACCGCAAAGCCCTCCGCACAGCAGAAGACGCAGCACTCTGACCGCACCGCCGCAGATTCTGACCGTGAAATAAGTAATACAGATTCCGGTGATAAAATTCTCCAGAAACAAAAATTCCCCGTAAATAACCAATTAAAAAACTCCCTTCCGGCCGGTACTTTATCAGTATAGCCGAAAGGGAGCGCGAAATTTGTCAAAGACTGTCCGTATCCGAAATTATTTTTTGCTGATTCCGGAAATGGTCTTTGCCATATTTTTCTTTTCTTCAAGATTACTTTGTCTTCCGATCATAATTCTCTGCGCCTGCGGAGAACCTGCGCCGTGCATGGATTCTGTGCGATATCCGACAGCAGCGCTTCCCAGACAGATGTTTTCCAGAAAACGCAGAACTCTCATCCTGTCTTCTGTGCTGACATCGCTTCTGCCCGCAAAATATTTATTGCAGATATCACCAATGGTTTCACCGTTTCTGCCGACTACGGCATCGGAATTAAAATCCGCCTGAGACGGCATAGTTACCATCAGGCCTCCTGCAATATCTTCTGCCAGTCTGACGATCTCATAAGGATATCTGGTAATATTCTGCTTGCAGACATTGGCAAGAAGCAGATCGATCTGGTAGTTGCCCGCTTTTGTCCTGCATCCTTCGCAGGAGCATGCAATGCCGCAGGAATAAAGGGTTTCATTAAGATGTGTCATCTCTATCAATTTATCTTTGATATGAGACGCCTTATCCGCACCGTTATATTCTGCTGCCAGAGCCGCTGCACCGATAACTACATCGCCTACGCCGACTTTACATCCGCCGTAGCTCTGTCTGTGATATCCCGCAAATCGTTCAACCATCATACCGGCAAAATCGTATTCTCCCGCCATAAAGATATACTCATTGGGAATAAACACATCGTCGAATACGACCAGCGCTTCCTGACCGCCGAATTTTCTGTTGCCCACATCGATATCCGCATTTTCCTCCAGTTTTCTGGTATCGCAGGACTGTCTTCCGTAAATCATATAAAGACCCTCTGTATCGCTCGGGCAGGCAAAAGAAACCGCGTAATCCGCATCGGCTTCACGCATCGCCTGGGTCGGCATAATAATATGCCAGTGGGAGTTGATGGAACCGGTCTGATGAGCTTTCGCGCCTCTTACCACGATACCGTCTTCTCTGCGCTCCACAATGTGAACAAACATATCCGGATCGTCCTGATCGTGCGGCGCTTTGCCTCTGTCTCCCTTCGGATCGGTCATTGCTCCGTCAACTGTCAGGTCTTCCTCCTGTACCATTTCCAAAAACTTTACAAAGTTTTTATGATACTCGGTACCGTACTTTTCATCGATTTCAAATGTAGTAGAATATACCGCGTTAAATGCGTCCATACCCACGCATCTCTGGAAACAGCTGGCAGTCTTCTGGCCCAGCAGTCTCTGCATCTTTACTTTTTTAATCAAATCGTCTGTGCTCTGATGCAGATGGGTAAAACGGTTTACTGTTTTACCGGTGATATTGGATTTTGCAGTCATAATGTCTGCATATTCCGGCTGCTGCGCCAAAGCGTAAGTCATTGCAACACAGTTGATAGACGGACGGATAATGGGGTGGTCTACCCAGTTATCGATTTTCTCACCGAACATATATACTCTCGTTTTCAGTTTGCGCAGACTTTCAATATACTCTGCGGCTGTCATCAATGCCATAATATAAGTTACCTCCGATTATTAAAAGCTCTCTCTCAAATTCTGTCCAGAGCTCTTGCCACTTTGATTAAACCTTCTATAAGATCTTTCTGGGAACGGGCGATATCTTCCTTGCTCCACTTCATAAAGCCTTCGCCGCTCTTGAAGCCCAGTTTGCCTTCGTCCAGCTTCTGCTTCAGAAGTTTAGAAGGCTTCGTACTGTTTTCGATATGCGGGAAGAGGTACTCATGAATGCTGTAGGTAAGATCTGTACCGCCTGCGTCGATAACCTCCATCGGCGCTCTGACTCCAAGACGCATACCGAAACCGTATTTTATCGCCTTATCCACATCTTCCGCAGTCGCAATGCCGTTTTCCACAATAGAAATCGCTTCTCGAAACAGGGCGTGCTGCATTCTGTTGGCAAGAAATCCCGGTACATCTTTCTGAACGATAACCGGCATTTTGCCTGCGCTTTCCAGCAGCTCGTAAGTTTCTTTCACGGTCTTTTCCGATACATATTCGGTTTTGATTACTTCTACAAGAGGCACCAAATATGCGGGATTCCAATAATGCGTTCCGATGATTCTGTCCTTATGTACGGATTTTTCCGCAATTTCCGTTACGCTGATTGCAGATGTGTTGGTCGCAAGAACAGTGCTTTCCGGACAAAGAGAATCCAGTTTTGCAAAGTAATCCTGTTTTACAGCCAGATTTTCCACGATGCACTCAAAGATAATATCCGCAAACTCCGCTGCCTTTTCAAGACTTTCAGTACATCTGACTCTGCCTGTGATTTCAGGGATTTCAGCCTCGTCCAAAACGCCGTTTTCTGCCAGAACTTTTAAATTTTCTGTCATCGTCTCAATGGGTTTTGCGCGAAGTTTGTCATCATAGACATAAATCATCAGAACCTCGTGGCCTTTCATTGCAAAGGTCTGACCAATGCCGGTACCCATCACCCCTGCGCCTAACACCGCAACTTTCTTTTTATCGCTTATCATACAAAATGCTCCTTTTTCATTGCTTTTCAATTGCTTAAGCAATATGGGAAATCCTGCACTGCAGAATTTCCCATAAAATGTTTTTAATATACGCCGTATGGATATTCTTTATCCGGAACGCTTCTGTCAATTCTGTCAGACGGAACAAATGCAACGGCACGAACAATGGTACCGTCACCCATGTACCAGCGCAGCGGGAATGCACAGAACAGGAATCTCTGGTTGGTTACTTTATCCAGATCTCCACCCAGATTTTCGATGCCCATTACATTGTTTGCCATCAGGATATCATGGCATGGCTCCCATTCAGGAAAATCTTCCAGTGCAGGATGTCCGAACTGTTCTTCATATTCTTCTACGATACGCGGAACATACGGTCCCGGACCGTGATCTGCAGCATAGGTGTACAGAATATGGTCGATTGCCTGCATATCGAAGCCGACACCTCTTACATGGTGTTCAACGAACCATTTTGCACCTTCAATGGAAAGTCCCGGGCTGTATGCAAAGTAATCGTCATTTTCGCCCCAGCGTCTGTGAGTGCCTGTGTTCAGCAGAACCCAGTCTCCTTCTTTGATTCCGCCGGGAACCTTTTTCGCTGCTTCTTCAATATCTTCAACGGTAATCAGTTCCCACTTTCCTTTCGGAATATCCAGGCAGACAGCTTCTCCGAAGTAGTTCTGAATCGGCAGTTCGTGTGTGAACGGGCTTTCCGGAATTACATGAGACGGAGAATCTGCATGAGTGGAGTTATGCATATGGAAATCGTTGAATGTCTGCAGTAATCTGTAGTGCATCGGCATATGCTGAACTCTGTCAATATGGAAATCTCCGTTGGACGGCCAAAGAGGATTTCCTCTGCCGAACGGGTTTGATAAGTCAATCAGTTCAAAAGAACCATCTCTAAACATATCAAAGATACTTCCGTCATAAGGTTTTTTCCAGTCGTTTGTGTGTGCAAAGCATTCTTCGCGTGTGTGTCTTACAGCAATTTCTGACATAACGATATCTCCTTTTCATATTATAGTTTTCGGTACGGCGGTCAGCCTGCCGCAGCCGAAGGGAAAATTTTAATTTTGATGCTATAGTATATAGCAAACGCTGTGCCAACTGACAGCGTTTGTTCTTAACGGCGTAAATGCCGTGAATTCGAGGGTTTTGAGCATTTATATTTAAGCAATTACTTTATATTTTCTGTTGCACATCTGCGTTTTCGTTGCGGACAGGCAACATCTGCAATTATTCAATTTGAAATCAATTCATCATTGCATCCGGAATGAAGGTGGAAAGACCCGGCACCAGAATATATATTACCGTAATCACAATCATCATCAGAAGATACGGCATTGCGCCTTTGAAAATTCCCATTACATTGGTATCCTGAGGCGCAACTGCTTTTACAGAATACACACACAAACCTACCGGAGGAGTCAATCCTCCCATATGCAGTGCCAGAATACACACCATATCAAACTGAATCGGGTCGATTCCCAAAGCTACTGCTGCCGGATAGAAAATCGGAATGGTCAGCGCAATGCTGGAATAAGCATCAATGAAACAGCCCAAAATTACAAAGACAATTACAGCGCCGAACATAAACAGTACAGGACTTAAATTTGCACCGGTTACCAATCTGGTAATCGCCGGAGCCAGTCCGGAAACTGTCATGAATTTTGCGAACATGCTGGAACATGCAAGAATCAGGAAAAGCATTGCAGCATTTTCGATCGTATCCATAATCGCACCTGCAATTTTCTTGATTGGAGTTTTTTTGATCACTGCAAAGATCAGGAACACAAGAACTCCGATAGCGCCGGCTTCGGAAGAGGAAAACAGTCCCGAAAAAATTCCGCCTATAATGACAACCGCTACAATAACAATCGGAATTAAATCCTTAAGGGAAACCAGCTTTTCTTTCCATGTATAAGTCGCTTCAACTTTAGGGAATACATTCGGTTTAACAATAGCTACACCCACTGTCAGGGTGCAGAAACCGATTGCCAGTGCAAGTCCCGGTGAAATAGCCGCCATAAGCAGTCTTCCAATGGAATCTCCCGACAGAGCGCCATAGATAACAATCATAATACTTGGCGGAATAAACTGTCCGATATTTCCGGATGCGGCAATCATACCGTAAGTCATATTTTTATCGTATCCGTAACGGATCATTTCCGGAGCTGCAATCTTTGCAAATACCGAACCCGTTACCAGAGCGGAGCCGTTTAAAGTTCCGAATGCGGTGCAGCCCAGTGTTGTGGCAACACCCATACCACCCGGAATCTTACCCAGCCACTTTGCCAGGGTATCATAACATTCTGTACTGATTCCTATGGCTGTTGCCAACATTCCCATCATAATAAACAGCGGTATTACCGAATAATCAAAAGTTGCTATATTATTGTACCCGACAATACCGACCATGGACATTGCCTGTTCAAATCCGATACATGCAGCCAGTCCGAAAAAACCGACTGCACCTAATGCTACGGCAATATGGACACCCATGATAACCAGTGCAATCAGCGCTGCCATACCGATGATGGCGATTATAATTGTATTCATTTATCTGCACCGCCCTTCTTTTCATTGCCATCCTTCAGTAATTGCTGCAGTTCTTCTTCATCGGGGATTTCAGAAAAAACACCGATTGGCTCATACTTATCCGGATGAAGGATACCCTGAATACAGTAAACAGCCATCAGCACCGCCTGTACGGCAAGCAAAAGCCATCCGAGGAAAGTTCCGAACTTTCCTATAAACACATATACTGTTACCGAAGCAACGGACTCTTCTTTAATCATCCAGGACTGCCAGAACACATCAAAAGATGATTTCACAAATATGATAAACAAAACGGCTGCAAGCAGGTAAATAATCAGGCTTACGATGTGTTTCGTTCTTCCGTGCAGCTTTTCGAAAATTGCTTCCAGCTGCATATGTTTACCGGTCAGCAGGGTATACGGCATTCCCATATATGCAACCCATGCCATCATCATTGCAACAATTTCACTCGTACCTTTAATCGGAGAATGAAATGCATACCGCATAAATACATTCGTACACAGCAGTACAAAGTTGAACAGAACAATTGCTGCACTGAGCCATGCGAAAAGCTGCATGATTTTTTCCGGTTTTTGATATATTCGTTTCAGACTTTTCGTCATTTTATCCTCCAGAATTCAACCTATTTAATATATTCACTGGTGTCGAAGTGCCATTCATATCCCAGTTCTTCACCGATTTTTAAGTAGTCGCTCATGATAGCTTCACCATCGTAACCTGCTTTGTTAGCATCGGAAATCCATGATTTCAGTGTATCTTCATAGTCAAGAGCTGTCTTTGCCCATTTTTCTTTATCTGCATCAGACAGTTTTGCAAATTCTACATTGTTTTCTTTCATCTCAGCGACCCAGTTGTCCATCTGCTCTTTTTCCCAAGCGTGGAACTGACCCATTGCTTCATCTGCGCATTCCTGCAGAAGTTTCTGTGTTTTTTCATCTAAGGAATCCCAGGTTGCTTTGTTAAAGCAGATTGTATCGCAGTTTCTTGCACCCAGACCTACTTCCAGACAGTTTGCTTCTACTTCATAAAGCTTATAGTCGCAGTAAATACTGTCATATACGAAAGAACCTACTGCCAGGTTGTTTTTTACAGTCTGATAAAGATCTGCTGCAGGAGCGGAAACAGGAACTGCACCGATGCTTTCAAACCAAGGCACATAATACACACCGCCCAGGGTAATATTCTGACCTTTCAGTTCGTCAACAGATTTGAAACCGTCTTTGGAATAGAGTTTATAAGGTTCGTTTCCTTTCCATGCCAGACATACAACATTGTTCTTTTCATATTCCTTGTAGAATTCAGGATATTTTTCCGAGATTTTATACATCAGCTCAGAAGCCATCTCAACATCATCCGGTGCAAAAGGCACACAGTATGTAATCTGAGACAGCGGAAGCTGTGTCGGTGTGTAAAGCGTGCAGACTGTACCTACATCAGCAATTCCCTGTCCAATGGAATCAAGGTTTGCTGTAGCCTAACCAAGAGAAGCATCCCAGTACTCCTGGAATGTAATATTACCTCCGGACTTTTCAGTAACTAAATCCATAAAAAGTTTAAGATCATGCGCTTTTGCTGTGTCATCAGAATCAAGTGCCGCACAAGTCAGCTCCATCTTCGGATATTCACCGTTTGCTTCTGCGGATTCCCCGCTGTCACTGCTGCCGCCGCACCCAAGCAGCACGGTTGAGAGCAGCATAGTAAGAACTGTAATAATTGCTACTTTCTTTTTCATCTTTCTTCCTCCATAAATATTTTGAAAAGAGCTCTGTTCTTGACATCAACAATTGCAGATAATATGCCAACCTGAAAAAGAATGCATAAAAAAACCTCTACCCATTGATATACCCTCCCTCCGTATTGATTTTATAACATTTTTGTATAATAATTAAAATATCGTTGCTTTATTGCAATATTTTGTCAATTTTGTTGCAGTGATGCAACAGTTTTTTCTAAAAAAACTGAAGGGGCTTGTGCATTTGCTGATAACAGCAATGTACAAGCCCCTTCAGAATATTAAATGCTAAGTCATAATGAAAAGAGTTTATCTGTTTTTTGTTTCAGTTTTCTTCCATATGCACGGTCTTCAGCAATTCTGCACTGTAAACACCGATTGGTTCTGCCGCAGGTCAGCCGGTCCGCACGAATGCTGTAAATCTGTCCGCATCCCATACACCGGCATTGATAAAAAGATTTCTTTCCTCCTACACATCCTTCATAAGAAAGCACTTTCCATTTTCCGAATGTTTTACCTTCTAAAGGTACACGTTTCATTTTAACGCCTTCTTTTCTCTTAAAAATCGGCTTCAAGCATTCATCTTCTCATTTATTTCCGCTTTCCCAATGCTTTTAATGTAATACCAAGGGCACTCACTGTAGCTGCAAAAAGAACAATCCAAATTCCCATGTTCTGTGCATCGCCGGTCTTCGGTATATCAGAATTCTGTCCGGTTTCCTGCTGACTGTCCGGCTGTTGATCAGGGATGTCCGGTCGGTCAGAATCTGCCGGTGTATCTGGTTTATCCGGATTTTCAGGGGTGTCAGGACTGCTCGGTTCATCTGGTGTATCAGGATTACCCGGAATTTCCGGCTGATCAGGTTTTTCAGGTGATACCGGTTCTTTCGGCACTGCTTTAAACTGTGCCGTATAAACAGTATCTCCCGTTACCTTTTCAATAGCTCTGTCCCATCCGCTGAATACATAGGTATACTGATCATCAGCAGGTTTTACAGGCACAGTGCCATCATAAACCGGCATTTCACCCCAAAGATACCAGTCACTTTCCAGGGTCACACTATCATAATTATTCCAGCGTACATTGTAGTAATGCGGATAATCAGGCGTTCCCGGATTCTCCGGATCAGTTTCTGCGCTGCATTCTACACAGAAAATCACTTTAGATCCTTCTGCAATCACCCACTTTCCACTATCCGCATTATATACGGCAGTCAGCTTTTTTTCAGATTCATCTGTCGCAATCAGTGTATGATTTTCACCGAAATCATTGTTATACTTTGCAATATAAGGCTCGCTGCTGAGTGTAAGTTCCACTGCATATACGCCGTTTTCTCCCTGCACTTCACCAATTGCAAATGTATCCATCGTATAATCCTGAGCCTGATGTCCTGCGCTTTCTATCACACATTTCACCTGTACCCTGCCGTAAAGATTTTCAATATCTGTTGCTTCCGGCGCGGCCGGCTTTTCTTCAGGTTTTGACTCCTCATTTTTAACAGCAGTAAAAACAATATTTTTTTCAGGCATCATAAAGCAATCATCTGTGCCCACTGTAACATCTTCTGTTGTCCAATCAGAGTAACCCGGCAATTTATCCAGTTTTTCCACATCCGCTCCGGACATTCTCAGCTGAGTTTTATGGATCTTTTCAACCGTTCCCTCTGTGGTTTTATATGTTACAGAGTACATATCCACGGCTCCGGAAGGAGCTTCTTTAATAACCTGAGTTCCTTTTAAAATCTGTGCGTTCTCATTCGTCGGCACGCTGAACACTCCTGCCTCTTGAGATAACGAAACGATATTATTATCAATTTGATCGTAATCAGGTTTAACTGTAAATTCAATAATCAGTTTCTTTCCCTTAGCTTCGGCAGTACCCTCCGGTTCGGAAATAAAATTCTCATTAAAGTTAAATCCGCTTACGCTGACACGCTTTCCATTAACTTCTGCCGAAAGCTCTGTTTCTGTTTTTTCTGAAAATTGTCCGTTTCCCAGGTAATCGGCTGTGTACACATTAACAGATGTATGTTCCGGCGCACTGAAGTATTCGGAAATTTCATCAGTAATTACAGTACTTCCATCCAGTTCAACAGACGGAACAACAGTCTCGGACTGAATTTGTTCAAATACTTGAGTTAATCCTTCAGCACTGTCTGCACTCAGATAATAGTTTCCTCCATTCAATGCCGCGTTTTTTACAATTCTATAACCGGTTCCGGCTCCCCCCAATCTATCTCCGGGATTGTAGCTGCCGCGTTCTGCACCGAAGGTTTCTGCATCATAGTTACTGGACAGATAATTCAGGAACCTGTTGCCGGCAGGAACATCAACTGCTTCAAAATCATTTCCGGCAAACAGACTGTTCAGCCATGAACCTCCCCAATAGCTTCCGACCTCACCGCTGCATTCAATATCAGAACTCAATTCATAGTTCCATTTGTCCCCATACAGCTGTGCCGGGTCTGCACCTTTAAAAACACCGATTGTATAAATGTCGGTTCCGGCATCCTTCATTGCTTTTGCTGTATTGATTGCTGAATCTGCAACCTCTGTGTCAAAATCACTGCGCGTTGTCGGCACACCGTCTGTAAACACAATCACAACTTTCCGACTTCCTTTACCAGCATCCATCAGATTCTTTGCTGATGTCATTCCGGCAGAAATATTTGTGGCGCCTGACGGACGATCCGGCAGACCATTTATTGCAGAAAGCAATTCTTCTTTTCCGTTTTCATTTATTTCTGTCCATTTTTTCAATATGTCTGCACTGCTTCCAAAGGTTACAACAGAAATACGGTGGCCTCCTTCTCCGTCTATTCCTGTAACAAAACTCTTCACAGCATCTTTCATTGCAGCCTGACGAGTTATACCATTACTGAATTCATCTTTCATAGAACCGGATTGATCCAGTACGAGTACAATATCTACCGGTTCTTCATCCGTACTTACAACCTTTCTTCCGGTCGTATATGCCTCAAGTGTGATTTTTACATTTCCATCCGACGTCTTCTCTGCATTTTTTGTAAAAACCACACCGGCATCTGTTTCATTTTCCGTCGGCATATCTGCAAATGACATAAACGGCATATAGCACATTGTCATCGCAACAACCATAAATACGGCAAACAGTTTTTTCATGTTTTTTATCCTCCTCGTATTTTAAAATTCCTGTATTCAGTTCGTTTTCTCTGCAGAGGACAAAATCAATATTTTGTCCTCCGAAAAAAAATTCTTCCTGCAAATGCAGGCAAAAAAAAACAGAAAACCCATCAGAATGGATTTCTGCTCAAATTATTTACATGAAAAAGCACAGAAAGAAAGCCTGCGGCCATCTGAGTTTCTGATGCTGTTTTTTGTGTGTCTGTAAACTCCCAAGTTCAATTTTAAATCAGGCTGTTTTCTGTAATTCACTTCATTAACATCTTGCAGTCCGAACAAAAGAATGATATAATACGGTTAATTATGTAATTCAGTTTTTATGATTACTCTCGCCGGGACAAAATATTGATTTTGTCTTACGGCTTTTTTTATTTATTTCATTTAGCCGGTCAGACTACCAGTCCCAGATGTTCCAGCGCCCTGACCTGCTCCTGTTCTGTCGTCTGAAGATAAATTCTCGTCGTATCTATACTGCTGTGTCCCAAAAGGTCTGCAAGTTTCGAAAGATCTCTGCAGCTCCGGTAAAAAGTCTTTGCAAACAGATGTCTGAGATTATGCGGAAACACTCGTTCTTCATTTACCTCTGCCGCCTTGCACAGCGTCTTCATTTCTGCCCAGATCTGTTTTCTGCCTATAGGCCGTCCTGCCGAGGTGACAAAAATGGTCCCGGTTCTAATCCCCCGTCTTGCTGCATATTTCAGAAGCTTTCTGCAAAGTCTGGATGAAAACAGAATTATGCGTATTTTTCCTTTCATAAAAACCTCTGCTCTTTTCGCTCTTGCAGCTTCCACTGTCACATATTTCACTTCTGAAACACGGATTCCCGTACTGCAGATTGTTTCCATCAGAAGCGCAAGACGAATCCGCCCTGTTTTTTCTGCCGTTTTGAGGAGTTTCATATAATCCTCTTTTGTCAGCTCCCGAGTTTCTTTTCTAAAGGTCCGTCTCTGGATTTTCAGAAACCTGACCATGCATTCAGTTCTGTTGATACATCTGAAAAAACTGTTTAATGCCGCAATCATGGAATTGACAGTCACCGGTTTGTAATGCTGTTCAAGAAGCGACTGTTTCCACGCTGCAGCTGCTTCTTTCGACAGTGAGAAAAACAAATCTTGTGTTTCCAGCCACTCGGCAAACTTTCTGACATCGCGCAGATATTTTTCTATTGTGCCTTCGCTTCTCTCTTCACTGATAAGATATTTTTTAAACTCTGTAATCTGATCATTTTCAATTTTCATTTCTTACCATCCTTTTCCTGCATATAATTTCCTTTCGTTCGACTGTAATTCTAACACAGAGTATTCTATCCAAACATCACTTTTCTATTTATGAAGCTGTTGTTTTGTCTTCATATTTTCACTCAAATAGCTGTATCGGTTTATAAGAAAAGACTGCCCGCACCAACGGTTGCTCACCGTTAATGGGGCAGTCTTTTCTTGATTATTATTTATTTCATCAGAAAAAAGGATTATCTGAAAAGCCCAAAGTTAAAATTCTTATTTGGAAATGCCGAGGATTTCTCTTGCTTCGGAAGGCGTTGCCACAGTTCTTCCCACTTCTTCGGCAATCCGCTTAATGCGTCCGATAAACTGTTCGTTGGATTCTGCAAGATGACCTGCGTTATAATAAACATTGTCCTCAAGACCCACGCGGATATTTCCGCCGAGAGCAAGCGCAGCCAGCATAACTTCGTTGGCGCCTTTTCCGATGCCGAACGCACTCCACGTGCAGTCTTCCGGCAGGTGATTTACAAGATACAGAAGATTTTCCGTCGTCGCTTCCATACCGCCCGGCGCACCCAGACAAAGCTGGAAGTGAGCAGGCGCTTGCAAAATACCTGTCTTAAGGTAATATTTTGCTGTATTAAGCATACCCATATCAAAAATCTCAATTTCAGGTTTCACACCCGACGCAATCATCTCTTTTCCGCACTGCTCCAAAAATCCCGGCTCGTTCATAAATACAACGCTGTTAAGCCAATTCATAGTTCCCGCATCAAAAGATGCAAGTTCCGGCTTCAATTCCTTAAAAGGCTTAATTCTTTCATCCCAGGAAAAACCCTGGCCGCCGGAAGAAGTCAGATTCAGAATCACAGGGCAGCCGGTTTTGCGTATTCCGGTTACAATTTCTTCAAAGCGGTCATAACGCATACTTGCACTGTCATCTTCATTTCTCACATGAATATGTACCGCAGAAGCGCCCGCTTCATAACACGCCAAAGCAGACTCTATAATTTCCGCAGGCTGAGTCGGCAGATTCGGATTGTCTTTCTTGGTCGTTACAGCTCCTGTCAAAGCCGCAGTCACAATCACTTTTTTCTTGTCGTTTAATCTTCTTGTTTCAAACATTTTATCACTCCTCACATAATATCAGCTCCAGCGGAGGAAGACCGGTTTTTCGTTTGCCCGTTCCGTATCCTCTGCCGATGATTTTTTTATCAATATCCTTCCAGCCGAATTCATCGGTAATCCCAGCAATAATCGATGCGCCGGTCGGCGTCAGAACCTCGTGGGGAATGTCTGAGCGGTAATGAGGTATTTCCGTATCTTCCAATATCTGCTTTACCGCAGGCGCAGGAACCGAAAGAGTTCCAAAAGCACATTCCACACTGCCGTAACCGGTCGGCACATGATTTGAAACCACAGTGTCCGCATTCATATACTCACAACAGATGGCTGTACCGATAATATCCACAATAGAATCCACCGCACCTGCTTCATGGAACTTTACATCTTCCGGACAAACACCGTGAACTTTCGCTTCCGCATTTGCCTTAATGTCAAAAATACGGCGGCTCAGTACTTTTTCATTGGTGCTCAAACTGCTGCGATTTAAAATCTCCAAAATATCACCATAAGTTCTGTAATTGCCCCAATAGGGATTCTTTCTGAGATTTTCCGGCCGGTCTAAAACCACGTCCACATCGGTGGCCTGTCTTCCCTCTACATCTTTTTCTCTGATTTCGAGAGAAAATTCATTCAGTTTCAGTCGTTTCAGTTTATCTTTCAGATAATTCTCCGGTACGCCAAGATTCAGAAAAGCGCCCAGCATCATATCACCGCTGACCCCTGAATTACAATTTATATATAAAGTTCTCATAAAACACCCGCCTTCCACGATTTATATTTAAGCAAAGACTGTGCCATCTCAGACCTGCTGAAAACAGGGAACTTCTTCCGGTCATTCTGTTGCATAAGACAACTTCCCGTTGCAGCCGGGCAACAAACTCCTTTTCAAGTTCTCCTTTTTTTGATATACTGTTATCATTATAACAATATTTGCAAGAAGACAATCCGCAAGAAGACAATCCGCAAAAGGAGACAAGAAATATGAATCAGTCTTTAGCCATACAGAATATAAAAGAAAAAATCCAAAATGCCATCGATCGGAAATCTTATGAAGACAGCGGTGCAATGCTGAAGTTTCTGCAGGAAATCGATACCGACCTTCAGGTTTTTCTCGATCAGGGCATTGACTTCAAAATCGTTGTGGATTCTCTCGACGACAGTATTTTTATTACCGATAAAAACGGCGTATGCCTCTATGTTAATCCGGCTCACCGGCGAAATACGGAAATTCTTCCCGAAGAAGTCATCGGAAAAAGCGTTGAGGATATTGTTTCCGAAGGAAAACTCTTTACAGGAGGCGCCGTTATGGATGTCATTCGTTCCGGAGAAAAACGGTTTCGCCTGTCTACAGTACACAAAACCAATCCTCCCAGTGTAGGTTATGCCATTGGCGTTCCTATTTTCGATCAAAACGGAGATCTGCATCAGGTCGTCGTCAACAGCCGTCCGATCCTGACACTGCAGGCGCTTCATGAGGACTTTGGAAAGTTCTTAAAAGAAGCAAACAGACTGGATAAAAGCAGAGAAAATGTTCGGATTCTCCAAAACGCTCAGAATCAGAATTCTCGGTCAAGCCGGCTGGTCGGCTCTTCCTACTCTCTTCAGAAAGTCTGGAAAACGATTCAGATGGCAGCGCCTACAGATGCTACCGTACTGATTACCGGTGAATCCGGCGTCGGAAAAGAAGTGGTTGCCGACGAAATCTACCGTCTCAGCGAAAGAAACGATAAGACCTTTATTAAAGTAAACTGTGCTTCCATTCCGGCAAATCTTCTGGAATCAGAACTTTTCGGCTACGAAAAAGGTGCTTTTTCAGGCGCCAATGCTTCCGGAAAGCAGGGACTCTTTGAGCTTGCCAATCACGGCACCCTGCTCCTTGATGAAATCGGCGATATGCCGATGGATCTGCAGGTCAAGCTGCTTCGCGCCATTCAAAGCAAGGAAATTACCCGGGTTGGCGGCACCAAACCGATCAGTCTGGACATCCGCTTTATTGCGGCTACCAACTCCGATCTCAAAGAAAAGATTTCCCAAGGTCTGTTCCGGCAGGACCTTTACTACAGGCTCAATGTAATTCCGATCAATATTCCGCCTCTCAGAGAGCGGCTTAACGATCTTGACGAACTGTGCAGACACTTTGTGGATTATTACACGAAAAAGCACGGCCGCGCCTTTGAGCTTACTGAAGATCAGCTTGCGATTATGAAGCAGTATTCCTGGCCCGGCAATATCAGGGAGCTTGAGAATGTAATCGAGTATCTGACAATCTGCGCCTCCGGAACCAAAGAGATTGCCGACGAAATGCTCAGAGGACTTCTGGATATTTCTCTGGGAGACGAAATATCTTCTTCCGCCGGAAGCCTCAATCAGTCTGTGGAAAATTACGAAAAAAATCTGATCGAATCTGTCCTGAAAGAGTCAAAGAACCTGAGAGAAGCAGGCGCGAAATTAGGAGTTAACGCTTCCACGATTTCCCGAAAAATCAAACAGTACGGAATCAATTATCACGGCAGCAGATAAGCACCGCGGCAAGGAAATACAATGCACCCGGAAAAGCTTGCTGAAAGAGCCGGGAACCTTTAACGGCCATAATCCGTCAAAGGTTCCCGGCTCTTTTTAAGCAAAGGATTTTATCATCAGATATTTTTTCCGTCCGCACAACTTGTAAAACAGCCTGATACAGCGTTTTGCCGCCGCATCCTCTACGCCATTTCAATAATTACTGCTGTACCCATACCGCCGCCTGCACAAAGGCTGGCAAGGCCGTACTTTCCGCCACGCTTCATAAGCTCATACATCAAAGTGATTACAAGGCGGGAACCGGTTGCGCCTACAGGATGACCCAAAGAAATACCGCTTCCGTTCACATTGAGTTTATCTTCGTCGATACCCAAAGTTTTCGCACATGCAATGCACTGAGAAGCGAAAGCCTCGTTGATTTCGAAAAGATCGATGTCTTCAATGGTAAGCCCCGCCTTTTCCAGCGCTTTCTGCGAAGAACTGATTGGTCCGATACCCATAACTTCCGGACGGACACCGGTAGTCGCAACGGATTTAATACGCGCCAAAACAGGAATACCCAGTTCTTCCGCCTTTTCTTCCGCCATCAGTATTACACCGGAAGCCGCGTCGTTCATACCGGAAGCATTTCCCGCAGTCACTCTGCCGTCTTCCTTGAATGTCGGCTTCAGTTTTGCCAGTTTTTCAAGACTTGCGTCTCTGCGCGGATATTCATCCGTGTCTATAACAGTCTCACCTTTCCTGCTCTTTACAGTAATCGGAATAATTTCATCTTTAAATTTGCCGGCATCGATGGCAGCCACTGCTCTCTGCTGAGAACGAAGAGCGTAAGCATCCATTTCTTCTCTGGTCACATTGTATTCATCCGCAACATTTTCAGCAGTGATACCCATAGCCGGTCCTACGCCTAAGTTGGTCAAGGAATCCCACATAGAATCTCTCATTTCCATATGTCCGTACTTCTGACCGAAACGGGCGTTGAACACCATATGAGGCGCAGTGCTCATACTGTCCGCACCGCCTGCCATAATGCAGTCTGCTTCTCCTGCTTTAATCTGATAATACCCCATCTGTATAGATGACATAGAGGAAGTGCAGTTTCTGTGAATGGTAATTCCCGGTACGGTTACCGGAAGACCTGCCTTAACGGCTGCTACTCTTGCCAGGTTGTTTTCTTTATAAGTTCTCTGATAATTACATCCCCAGATCACATCTTCAATCAGCGCCGGGTCCATACCTGCTCTTTCTACCAGATTCTGCATCACCGGAACAGATAAGTCCAGTGAAGTCAAAGTTTTGAACTGTCCGCCCAAAGTGCCTATCGGTGTTCTGCAGGCAGATACAATACATACATCTCTCATAGTTTAACCTCTTTCTTTTTTCTGAAAACCCGGTTCCGTCTGCTCTTTCGAAGGGCCGACTTTTCCGGTATAACTGAAACTTTTTTAATATTTCCTTCAGAATAATCAAAAGGACCGCCTCTTTTGCTGAAGCAGCCCTTTGTTGCAAAATTAAGCGTTCTGTTTCAGAACCTGTTCTTCTTTTTTATAATCCAAATTGTACTTTCTAGTATCCAGTACACTGATCAGTACAAAATTTACTGCCAGCAGCACAACAAATACAATGTATGCGCCCCTTAAACTTCCGGTCAGTTCCAGTGCTTTTGCATTTACAATATAGTTCAGCATCAGCACGATTTCCATAATTGGAAAATAAATGGAATACACCAAATCGAAATTATGTCTGCCGAATACAGATGCCGGAAGTGAAGTCATAAAGTTTGCTGCTGCACCGATTGCGATTCCTACCATTGCTACACAGATATATCCGCCAATTGCATTATTCATCACAACATTAATTAAAAGTGCAGCTGCATACCATACCAGATAACCTTTGATCGCAGTCTTTACGCCTAGCTTCTGGTCGATAAAACCGAAACCGAAGGAACCTGCAAGACCTACGATTGCGCAGACTGTCATCAGAGACACAGCTTCCGCCTGTGAAAATCCGAATTCCATATTTCTCGGAACCATCTGGCTCATCACACCTGTCGTTACCAGCTGATTAATACCTACAATAAATGCGACCAGCCACATTTCTTTTGTCTTTAAAAGCTTGGCGACAGTCCAGCGGTTTGCTGCACCTTCGCCTGCATCTGCATATTCTCTTTCATAAACTTCTTTGCTTACATTATCCGGATAGATTCCCAGCTCCTGTGGTGTATTTCTGACAACAAAGTATGCCAGAACACCGATTACGATTGCTGCAATACCGGTTACCATCATGCCCTTTGCCATACCCATTGCGCCGATTAAAGCTGCAATGAGGGGAACATAGAGTGCAGAACCCAGATTGTGTCCCATCGTAGTATAACCGTTTGCCAGACCTTTTTTCTTAGGGAACCACTGTGTTACCAGATTTCCACCGCCGATATAAGCTGCTCCGTTAATGAAAATTGTTACCAGCGTCAGACCGATAAAGTAGCTTAAAATGCTGTCCGCGCTTCCGTAATAAATATAAGCGGCGCCTGCCAGCACCAGGAAAACGGAGGAAGTCATTCTTCCGCCGATTTTGGTACAGATTTTACCGATAATGAAGTAAGCAATTACGCCGATAAAACCTGCCCACATTGCAAGTTCCAACAGCTTTGCGTGAAGTGCAGTCTGATCCGCAAAACCTAGTTTTTCCCAGTTGGCACCTGCAAATACATCAATTACAATATTCTGTCCGTCGATGGAAAATCCGATGAGGAACCAGAACATAATCATACTGTAGAAAATAATCAGCCAGCCTTTACCAAAGTTTGATTTGGTATTTTCGGACTGCAGTTTTTTATTATCTGCCATATTTCTTTCTCCTGTTAAATATCTTATGTATTATGCGGCATTGAATCTTTCATCCGCTGCGGCTGTCACCATCTGTGCCCAGCTTTCAAATTCAGTACTCTCAACAACAAAATTATCAAATACGGTTTCCTGATAGACCATAAACGCACCGCCCCAGTTTACCATGACGGCGCTGGAGTAACGGAAATACTCAAAGCTCTCGAAGTTGGTATGTTTCTGCATAAACTCATCAGTAAAAATCATATCCAGTAAATCCCAGAACTCTTTTCCCGCTTTGATGCTGATATAGCCTTCCATTATTTTACCTCCGTATTTTCCTTCTTGTATTCTTCAAATTTCTTAAATACATAATCTTTCCATACCTGGGCGTCTCTTGCCATGCACGGACGGATGATTTCATCTTCCTGATCGCCTGTTCCGTCTATTGTCTCATGTCTCTGGATTGTCAGATACAGAGCCGGTTCATTCGGAGGGCATCCCAGAATATGATAAGCGCCCGGATGCTGTTTCAGATATTTCTTTGTACAGTTGCCGTGAAGCACGATTTTTTCATCCGGAATATCTTCAGGAATTTCATTAAGTCCACCGATTACAACAGTCATACCTGCGTTTTCATCATAAGCGCCGACTGCCTTCAGCTCTTCCATGTTGATGGCAAGAAGGGCCTGACAGCTGGAGCATCCGCCTTTACATCTTACATCGTATTCCGGCCATCTTGTGCTCATATCTCCGATATAAGGAATCCACATTTTATAGAAGCAGTCTTCGATTTTTTCGCCTACTACTTCAATCTGATCCATATCATAATTGCCGAGACCTGTTTCTTCCGCAACTTTGAAGTAGTCTACAGCGGAAGTGTCGATACCGGTTACTTCGCAGGCAACTCTGTCGATTGCAACAGGGTCTTTGGAACCTAAAATCATATGGGTATCAATCGGAACCGGCATATGCGGGCTGTATCCGGATGCTGCTCTGTGTGCATCCATAATATTGATGTCCGCACGACATACAGACCATACATCCATCATAGCCATAGTCAGATTCTGTTTATGCATATCCATATGTACTTTATCCTGTACTACACCTTTGATATTCTTCAGCGCACCGGAAAATACCATGGATGCGTGTGCTTTCAGAATCGGCAGGTTAATCAAATGGTCAGCTTCCAGTAAGAATCTCGGCAGCTTTACAGAGTCGATATTGGAACGGAATCCACGCACCGCAACCTTTACCAGATCCTTGTCACGCTTGATATCCGCAAGCTCCACACCTTCTTCTTCCGCTACTGCCTGAATGCCGCTTACCTTGAAACATTCCATTGTATCGCAGCCGATTGCCGCAGCTTCGGCTACAATAATTTTTTTCGGTTCTGCCTTCTTCACTTCTCTGATTACTGCGCGGACAACCTCAGGGTTGGTGCAGACAGAAGTTTCAGGGGGTTCTGCATGTCCCGCATTCGGTTTCAGTACAACAGTAGTTCCCTTGCGGATTACATTCTGTACGCCGCCCATCAGGTCGAAGACTCTGGTCACATTAGCCTGAATATCATCGCCTTTTGCAAGAGCTACAGTAGATTTTGCTTTGCTCATGTCATTTCCTCCTCAGTTATAAATATAAATAACTAAGACTTCCCATACCCAAAATGGGCATCGCACCTTGAAAATTCAATAT
>CALBGO010000084.1 GCA_937894585.1 uncultured Eubacterium sp. | reverse complement strand
ACTTTCATTACTATTTGTGCCGCCGACTTGGCGGCGGAATGGAGATTATGATGAAAGTTGATCTGGTCTGGGAACTGGCTGACTTCTTCAATGGCCTGATGGTAATTCCGAATGTCATCGCGCTTTCCGCACTCAGCGGTGTCGTCGTGGCAAGCTGCAAAGCTGCAGGCAAAAAAGAAAAAAGATTAGACGATCATATCGCCTAATCCAGTCTGACCGATATCATATTTTGAATTTCAAGGGTGTTCACAGTCACCTCGCAGTCACAGGCGAGAACTTGAACGCCCTTTTTCTGTGCGCTTCGAAGCGCATCTCCAAAAGCCTTATGGGTTCTGTCATTGGGTTCAAAAAAGGAAATTCCGCTCATCTGCACCACAAACAGCACATATGCCCGATATCCCTGCTCTGCGGCCTGTACAAGCTCCCGCAGATGCTTTATGCCCCGTTCCGTAGGCGCATCGGGAAATCTGGCGACACCCCCCTCTTCCAGCGTCACGCCTTTAACCTCCAGCCAGCCCTTCCTACCACCTTCATCTTCGATATAAAAGTCGAATCTGGAACTTTCGAAAGTTTTCTCCCGCTGCACTTCCGTCAGTGTTTTCATGCCGGGCAGTTTCAGCGTTCCTGCCAAAAGCGCCTCTTCACAGACTTGATTGGGTGCCTGGGAATCCATATTGATCAAAAGGCTGCCTTTCTTTACACCAATCAGAGAATACCGCAGTTTCCGATTTCCCATCCGCCCTGCAAAATCCTCCAGGTACACTTCGGCGCCGGGAGTCAGAAGTTCCCTGCACCGCCCTGTATTCTTTACATGGGCGCGCACAAGTTCCCCGCCGATTTCCACTTCCGCAATAAAGCGATTGGGTCTTGCTATAAAATTTCCTTTACAGATGTTTTCGTATTTCATAGATTGTATTTTAGCAGACTTTTCGATATAATAAAAGCATCGTTTTGAAATTTACAAGGTAAAGGGGAGATTTTATGACAGCACCAAATCCGGTTGCGTTTACACTCTTTGGGATAGATGTGATGTGGTACGGCCTTCTGATCGGTCTCGGCTTTGTCCTTGCCATCATCCTTTCCTACAAGCGAGCGCCGCGTCACGGTATTGAAAGCGAACACATTCTGGATTTTGCCATTTGGCTGATTCCTATGTCGGTCATCGGCGCCAGAGCCTATTATGTCCTGTTCAGCTGGGAAAACTATGCCGGGGATTTTGCAAAAATCATCGATATCAGAAGCGGCGGTCTTGCAATTCACGGCGGGATTATTGCCGGCGTCATTACAGGGTGGTTTGTCTGCCGACACTATAAAATCAATATGCTGGAACTCGCCGACACAGTTTTTCCGACTGTAGCCCTGGCTCAGGCTATCGGTCGCTGGGGAAACTTCTTTAATTCGGAAGCACACGGCGGTCCGACGGATTTACCCTGGGCTATTTTGGTAGATGGGCAGTATGTTCACCCGACATTTCTGTACGAATCCCTCTGGTGCTTCGCATTGTTCATCTTTTTAATCTGGCTGGATCGAAGCGGCAGACGAAAATTCCCGGGACAGCTGACCCTGCTGTACGGTATGCTGTATTCGATAGAACGCACTTTCGTAGAACAGCTGCGTACCGACAGCCTGATGATCGGACCTTTTAAGCAGGCGCAGGTTCTCAGTATCTGTGTGTTTATCGCCTGTCTTTCCGCATACATCTTTCTTCAGAAACAGCAAAAAAGCCGCTGAAAAAATCGCGGCATTCTCTGAAGGCGCGGAAACTCGGAATTCCGCGCCTTTTATCTTATTCCCCTTTTTTAGGTATCTCCCTTTCCTCCTTTTCCGCTGCTTCAGTCCGGCCACTTTCAAGGGGATGCCATGCAGCCTGCTTCTTTCCCCGTGAAAAAATTCTTTTAATCCCGCCTAAAATACTCTCTACAAAGTGAAATCAGAGATTGCCGAAGATAACAAGGACCAGAAGAACCGCCGGAATCATCCCGATTTCTTTCAAATTCATGAGCATTTATTTCGTTGCAAAGGAGTTCATAAAGAACTCTGTAAATGCGGCAAGCTCTTTTTCCTGTTCTACATAAACATAGAGTTTTTCATCCTCCAGCCAGTCATAAGCATTAATGCCGATATAGTTTTTCTTATCCGGATAAATAATGAAGGCTTCCGTCGGATATTTGTTGCGGTAGGCTTTGAGAATTTCTCCGCGGCGATAGTAAATCGGGTCACCGCAGCCAGAAAGATCCGGTACCGTAGGCACTGCAGCAATTACCCCGTTATCTTCGTTCCATCCCACAATCAGATTCCCGATTTTCGTCTTACTGCCGTGCACAAATCCATAGTTAAAGCGGGCGACATCTTCAGTATAGCCGAAAATCAGCCGGTAGCTGTCTCCGTCTTCCACAACCTGATTGAAAAGCTGACGCATTTTCGCTGCATTTGCATTGCTCTTTTCCATATCCACTTCTGGCCCTTTAAATAGTTTTCCGAAAAGTCCCATTGTTTTTCCTCCTAATTTTCCGTCAGACACTTCCTCGTCCGCCCTTATAATAAAGATAAAAATATTATTTTGTTTTTATTATGTGTGTAAATAAGTCCGTCCGGACATGTGTCAAAACCTCATATCCGGGCGGATTCCACTTCTGTTTCGGCTGCCCCGCAAAGTGCGAAATACCGCATCGCTTGGATCCCGCAGCGGTCATAGAAAACGCTTTCTGAAATTTACGCAAGCAGGAAAGATTCCTCACTGTGCACATCAAAGGCTATACATCCTCTTCCCGAAGCTGCTCCATATAATCTGCAATTGCCTGAATCTGAAACGCCGCAGTCTGATCTGCCGCCTCCGATACAAACAGCGGCAGCGCATTTGGAATGGATTTGCGGATAATCAGCACCGTCAAAATCAGATTTGTAAACAGGCTGATTCGTTCCCGGTCAGCTCTGATTCCGAAAACTTCCAGAATTCTGCCGAACAAAGCCTGCTGTTTCTGCCGAAATATATTGTACTTTTCTTCGGGCAGGCGTTTGAAAATCCGTTTTTGTTCTTCAACAGACAACACTGCAATACCGTTTTTTTCACCGTAACAGCAGGAATGCAGAAACTTTACCGTGGCTTCGTGAAAGGTCAGGGACGGATCGTTCGCCAGACTCTGCGCATATGCAATCAGTCTGGGCTGCTGCAGATACAGCGCCTCTACGATCAGATCCTCTTTTGCCTGAAAGAAAGAATAGAAAAAGGTTCTTGAAATCCCGACTCTCTTGTAAATCTGTTCCACCGTCGTATTTTTGATTCCCTGCCGCGACATCAATTCCAGTCCGGTATGAATCAGCGAAAGTCTGATCTGCTCCTTTTCTTCTTCCGTATAAGCAATTTTCGGCATAAATCTCCCTTCTTTAATAAAAACAAAAATAATTATTTGTGTTTATTTTACCATAGGGCAGCGCCGGATACAAGTGAATTTTTCTGTTTGATCTCCTGATAAGATTGAAAATTGGATTTCTTTATGCTATACTTTATAGTTGCATCGGATTATTTTTGCCATAAAAATCCGATTTGCAAAAACCATTAAAATCAGAATCATTCAGATTACAGAAAATAAAGGAGATATCAAAATATATGAAATTAGGCATTTTAGGTCTTCCCAATGTAGGAAAGAGCACCCTGTTCAACGCAATCACCAAGGCGGGCGCAGAGGCCGCCAACTACCCGTTCTGTACCATCGAGCCCAATGTAGGCGTTGTAACCGTTCCCGATGAACGCATTACAAAACTGCATGAAATTTACAATTCAAAGAAGACAGTCTACACCACCATTGAGTTCTGCGATATCGCAGGTCTTGTAAAGGGCGCCTCCAAAGGCGAAGGGCTCGGAAACAAATTTCTGGGTCATATTCGCGAAGTTGCCGCGCTGGTTCATGTGGTAAGATGCTTTGAGAATGACAATATCGTTCATGTGGACGGCAAAATCGATCCGCTGTCCGACATCGAAACCATCAACACCGAACTGATCCTTGCCGATATGGAAGTGTTGGAACGCCGCATCACCAGAACGACAAAAAATCTGAAAGGGGACAAGTCCCTGCAGACAGAACTGGATATTCTGAAAAAGGTCTACGACTTTCTGGCAGAAGGAAAATCCGCAAGAGCCCTGGATCTGACAGAAGATGAGGCTGCTTTTGTAAAAACACTGGATCTTCTTTCCTACAAACCGATTATCTATGTTGCCAATGTTTCTGAAGATGACGCCGCCGACGGTTCTGACAACGACTATGTAAAGGCAGTCCGTGAATTTGCCGCGACAGAAGATGCTGAGGTGGTTGTCATCTGCGCCGAAATCGAGCAGGAAATCTCAGAACTGGAAGACGACGAAAAAGCAATGTTTCTGGAAGAACTGGGCATCAGCGAGTCCGGTCTTGATAAACTGATCAAAGCCTCCTACAGCCTGCTGAACCTGATTTCCTTCTTAACCGCAGGAGAAGATGAATGCCGCGCCTGGACCATCAGACGCGGAACCAAGGCGCCTCAGGCTGCCGGAAAAATCCATACGGACTTCGAAAGAGGCTTCATCCGCGCAGAAACCATTGCCTACGACAAATTTATCGAATGCGGCGGCAACATGGCTTCTGCCAAAGAAAAAGGTCTGCTCCGCGCAGAAGGCAAGGAATATGTCGTAAAAGACGGCGATATCATTACATTCCTGTTTAATGTATAAAAATATTTGAAACAAAAATCCCGATGTCTGCATAAGACACCGGGATTTTTTACATCTTTTCTATCTGCTTTTACAGCTCATCTCTTTCCGCTTTCCTCCGAATGCTGCCCCATTCAGACCGTCCAGTTCTTTCTGCAGCCGTTTCGGAAAGTGAGCCGCCCGTGTTCCCGCACCGCAAACCTAAAGATTTCTTAATGTTTTCTTCTGCAAGTCCCCCTCTTCTCATTGAAAATTCAACGCCCATCCCCATTCTCTTAAATTCTTAATATTCTTAAGACAATGTCCTGTTTTGTCGAAATCCGTTGACAGACAATTTTTCGTACAGTACACTGTGAATAAATTCTGAACAAGAAAGGGGATTGATTATGAAAAAAAGGGTATTGGTTTTTTTATGCGCCGCTCTGCTGATGCTCTCGGCAGGTACACTGACCGGCTGCGGCAAAGACACCTCCGCCGTCTCCTGTCTGGACATCGTAAAGGCCTGCTCCGAAACGGCAGACGACGGAACCTTCGACATCTGGACATCCTACGGCGAAACACTCTATGAAGAAAGCTTCGATACCATGTACGGCGTCCAATATGATATGCTGGCAGACGGTGCGGTTCTCTATACCGAAAAAGGCGGCAAAGCCGACGAGATTTCCATTATGCGTCTTTCTGACAGCAATGATGTGTCGCTTGCAAAAGAAAAGCTGCAGCAGCGAATCGAAGAACGACGCAAAGTCTTTGCAGGCTATAAGCCGGAAGAAATCGCAAAACTGGATAACGCTTCTGTGATCGTACAGGGCGATTATGCCGCTTTGATTATTGCAGAGGATACACAAAAATTCGAAACCGAAATCAGAAGAGTGATTAGTGAAGGGGGAAACTGAGATGAAAAAAACAACTGTAAATAAAATCATTCTGCCGGCAGCCATCCTTCTGCTTTTGGCAGCTATGACTGCGCTGTTTTTCCAGAACAGAGCCATGATTGAAAAAATGGATAAGGTTTTAGGAGAAGCAGACAGCGAAATTCATGAAATCTATGACACTTCTAAAATCAGTGAGGCTTATAAAACCAAAGATACCGATGACGACAAAGCCCTCAGCGCAGAAGATGCTTTTGTACTGGACAAAGCTTCTGAAGTTATCAGCGAAGTCATCAAAGATGATATGTCAGACTATGAGAAAGAAAAAGCAATCTACGACTGGCAGGTAAAATGGGTTAACTATCAGGAACAGAACCTTTCTCCGATAACCGCCGGTGAAGATCAGAGTCACCTGCCTTACGGCGTTCTGAAATATCATCAGGCCATCTGCGTCGGCAATGCAACCACCTTCAAACTGTTTATGGATATGCTGGATATACCTTGTGAAATTATCCACTCCACTTCAGAAGGTGAACATGCATGGAATGTCGTGCAGCTTGACGGCGACTGGTATCACTGCGATGTGACCTTTGACGGCGGCAGCGGCGAACATCCCGGATACTCCATGTTCAATGTACCCGACAGCATCAAAGATGACGGCTCTTATCCATGGGATCACAATGAAATTCCTGCCGCTGACGGCACAAAATACTGCCCGAAATATGCAGAAGCTGCAGATCTTGACAATCTGTTCGATATTCCGAAGGCAATCAGAAAAGCCGCCGATCAAGGAAAAAGTTTCTTCTCCTTCACGCTGAAGGATGCAGAAGGATTCACCAGGGATGCTGCCGATTATATCGGAAACGGACTGTATGTGGACGGCGCTGTGCTCTACTATGACAATGCCTATGCACTGGGCGGCAAAACGGTATACTGCTATACCATCGACCGTTCTATGAATGAAACGCCTTCCGAAAACACTGACGGAAAAACATTTGAAAAGCTTGATAAAATTATGACAAAACTTAATGATGGGATGGAACCCGCCACCTTCGAAGATCTCTACAGTGAAGAAAACTTCACTGTAGATGAAAAAGATACTTTATAAAAAACACAAAAGGGGTTATTATGGTTTTCAGCAGTACAGTTTTCCTGCTTGCCTTCCTGCCGCTGACACTGACCGCATATTTTGTGATACCGCAGAAATATACTGCCGGCCGAAACATTGTTCTGCTTACGGCAAGCCTGATTTTTTACGCATGGGGGGAACCGAAATACATATTATTAATGCTCTGCTCCATTCTGTGCAGCTGGCTGCTTGCGCTGGAAATTCAGCGTAGACAGATGAAAAACCATCAGCTCGGCGCCCACGCCGTGCTGATGGTTTCTGTCCTGCTGCATCTTGCGGCGCTGGGATTTTTCAAATATACGGATTTTCTGCTGCAGACAGTAAACAATCTGTTTCACTGCGGATTCCTGCTGCCCGGCATCGCACTTCCCATCGGCATTTCTTTCTATACATTTCAGACACTTTCCTATATCATCGATGTATACCGCAAAGAGATTCCGGCTCAGAAAAATCTGATTGCTTTCGCTATGTATGTATCTCTGTTTCCGCAGCTTATCGCAGGTCCTATTGTCCGATATCAGGATGTAAACGACAAACTCTGCGAAAGGCCGCAGAACAGTGCGCAGATTGCGGAAGGCATCCGCCGTTTTATCGCCGGTTTTGCAAAAAAAATTCTTCTGGCAAATCAGGTCTGCATCATCTGGGAAGAAATCTCACAGGCGGGAACCGTTTCCGCCGCTGCCGCCTGGCTCGGCGCAGCCGCCTTCACCTTTCAAATTTACTTTGATTTTTCCGGATACTCTGATATGGCAATCGGCCTTGGGAAAATTTTCGGGTTCGACTATCCGGAAAATTTCAGATATCCGTATATTTCGCAGAGTATCACTGAATTCTGGAGAAGATGGCACATTTCTCTGGGAACCTGGTTCAGAGAATATGTCTACATTCCGCTGGGCGGAAACAGAAAAGGGACTGCCAGACAAATCCTGAATATTGCAGCCGTCTGGGCACTGACAGGACTTTGGCACGGCGCCTCCTGGAATTTCGTTTTCTGGGGAATTTACTTTGCAGTGCTTCTGATCGCAGAAAAGCTGTTTATGCTGCGGTTTCTTGAAAAACTGCCTGCTGCCCTGCGCCATTTCTATGCGCTGTTTTTCATTGTCTGCGGCTGGGTTATCTTCGCACTGCCTGCTTTTTCATCTGTTTTACAATATTTTTCTATGATGGCGGGAAAAAGCGGTATGCTGACAGATGATATTTTCTTCTACTTTATACGAAGCCGCGCGGTGCTGCTTCTGATCTGTGCATTATTTGCAACGCCGCTTCCGAAAAAAGCCGCAGCTGCGTTCAGAAAAAGCTTCGAAAACAGACCGATGCTTTACGGTCTCTGCGAAAGCGGCATTTTACTGCTTGTCTTCTGCTGTTCCGTCGCATTTCTTGTCAGCAGCGCCTACAACCCGTTTCTGTATTTCAGGTTTTAAAAGGAGAAAAAAGGAGAAACTGCTTATGAAAAAAAACGATATCATTTTGATTTTCTGTTCCGCATCCGCTCTGCTGCTGCTCTCCGCAGGAACCCTTTTGGGGCCGAAGCCTGCTTTTTCAGAAAACGAAAACCGGTATCTGCAGAAACAACCGGAAATTTCCGTATCTGCCATTGCCGAAGGTCACTTTGAAAAACAGGCGGAAGCTTATCTTTCCGATCACATTGCCGGACGCGAATCCTGGATTGCCGCCTCATCTCACATTCTATCCTTTTCCGGAGTTTCCGACATCAACGGCACCTATCTGTGCACAGACGGCCGGCTGGTACAGAGAATCACAAAAAGCCAATTTGACCGGGACAGATACAGAAAAAACCTGCAGCAGATTGCAGATTTTCACAGTACTTGTGCCGAAAAAGAAATTCCCGTTACCCTGATGACAGTACCGACTGCCGCTTCCGTCTATAAAGACCGGCTGCCTGTACATGCCGTCCGCTTTGACGAAAGCAGCGCCTTTGCAGAAGCAAAAAATATGCTGCCGGACGGTTTTCTTGACATTCGTACTACCCTGTCAAAGGATGAAACGCGAGACACTTTTTTCCGCACCGACCACCACTGGAGCGGGTACGGCGCATTCCTCTCCGCCCAAAAATTCAAAAAATCCTGCAAAATCTCCGCCTCTTCGGAAAGATTTGAACCCGAAATACTGACGGAAGATTTTCTCGGAACCCTGCATTCCCGGGTGCTGCTTGACGGTATGGAATCCGACATCATTGAGGCTCCTGAAGAAAGCAGCCTGCCTGCTTACACAGTAACCTTCGGAGGCAAATCCTATAACTCGCTCTACTTTCCGAAGCATCTGAAAAAGAAGGATAAATATGCAGTCTACTTCGGCGGTAATTATGCGCAAGTGGACATCAGTCTCCGGCGCAATACAGACAGCAATACAGACAGCAATACGGGCGGTGCCGCCCTTTCCGCCGATAAAGCACAAATAAGCGGCAGAGAAGATTCCAGCAGAGAAGATTCCAAAGGCAGCCAAAAAGAAAAGCTGCTGATTCTTAAAGATTCTTTTGCCAACTCCTTCATTCCCTATATTCTCGGTGACTTTGAACAAATCACAATGCTGGATACCAGATATTACCGAGGAAATATTGCCGCGCTTTCCGAAAAATACGATCGAGTACTTCTGTTATACAGTATCACTTCACTGGCGGAACAGAAACTGAACCTGACGAAAACACTGCTCCAGTAACCAATACAGTAATCAAAAGTCTGCCGTATCAGCAGAAAACATGAAACATAACAATTAACAGAAATCCACACACATACTTATACCATTGCCTGCGGGCGCATTTATGCCTTTCCTTCACTTGCAAACCGGTCAACCTTTTGACAATATGGAAAAGTCCGCTGTTTTACAATTCTCCCTCTTCCTGTTTCCCTGCTCTTCTGACTTCTGCTGCAGCCTCATCGCCTTTTCTCGCTGCTTCCGTAAAAGAATTGTTTTTCCACCACGCCCACAACGATGCCGCAGCAGTAAACACTGCAGTCAGTCCCCGGGTGATCTCTTCTTCTGAAAATGGCAGAGTATTTTTCCCGGAAAGCACCAGTATCTGATTGATAAGGGCGGCGACAAGCACCGCCGTCCGTATCAGAACCTCTTTATCTGCACCCATTTTGTCTCTCCTCCTTTTCGACACTGATTTGTTTTAATTCTCTTTGGTGAATTCTCTTCCCTATGGAATTTATCCCGCTCCTGCGCAGAAACTTTATTTCACTTCTACATGAACGGCTCCGAACCCCGTATAAGAATAACCCGTACAGCTCTGAGATCGAAACCATTTTACCAGAGCGTCATTATCGGCTTCCGTTCCGACAATCCAGACATCAGCAGCTTTCCCATCCATATGCTTAGAGGCAGGAGAAGAACCTGATAGCTGATTGTTTCTGGCTCTGCAGCGAAGACCGGAAGTAATCTGCACAGGTTTTCCGTAATGTCTGCGGGTTTTCTCCAAAAGCTGCACCAGAACCGGGTCTATTTCCGCCGGATAGCCGTCACAATACTTTCCGCCACAATCACAGCGAAATTCCGTTTTTTTAAAATACTTCACTTTAGACCAGTCTATACTTTGTCTGAAAGTCTGCTGATTAATTTTCGTCAGTGTTTTTACGCCGATAATTCCGTCTGCAGTAAGACCTTTCTTTTTCTGAAAACGCTTTACTGCGGCAATAGTATTTGCTCCGATGATTCCATCCGTTTCTGTACCCACTGCTTTCTGACATTTTTTCACAACAGAGATTAACTTGCTCTCGGTTTTTACCCCGCAGATACCATCCACAGTCAGTTCGTATTCTTTCTGAAAAGCTTTGACCGCAGCCTCTGTCTTCGGTCCGGAAAGACCGTCAACTGCTCCGGTATAATATGCCATATAGTACTTCAGATTTTTCTGTACCTGTTTTAATGCCAGCATAAAACTCCTCCTTTACTTTACAGTTATCAAAACTGCATGCCAATGTACATAGAAATTCGTCTTATTTGTTCTGTAGACAACAATATCACAGCCGTTTTCATCCTCATTGTTAAAGGAAACACCTTTAATGACAGAGCCGATTACGCCGCTTCGAGCTCCCAGCGTAATCGAAGGTTTTTCTGTAAACAGCCCCGGCTCAAAAGAAACAGGCGTGCTGACCGGCGTTCCGGTTTCTGTAACCTGTGCAAGTGTTTTTCCCCAATTCATCGAAAAAAGATGTGTTCCGAGATCAAGCTGTACAAATCCATCGCCGCTTTTTATAACTCTCGGGACAGGATATCCGCCTGACTGCAGCATACCGTTAAGAGCAAAGTCTCCCTGAAGCTGCAGTTTCCCATTTACAGACGCATCGCCGTCCAGTTCAAACCCGCCTTTGACAGAGAGTCCTTCTTTGAACGACCCTTCTGCCAGTTCTTCAGCGGACGGCGTACAGTTCACGCCCAAATGGTAGCTGTTCTGATTCCTTTTCAGATACATCCCGATGATTGCGGCCGGAATTTCAACAGACTTTTCCACTGCGCTGATTCCGTCTTCGATGCTTGCATCAATTCGGTAGGAACTGTCTGATGCAAAATCCCCGCCGGCAGCACCGGATACGAGCGAAAACGCCGTATCAATACTGCCGTCCTCTGCAATTCCTGTAATTTCAATAGGTGGAGGTGTTTCCGGTTTTGCTCCTGCAGATGCGGCAACAGAATAGACAAACCTTGCTGTATTCTCCGCTGCACCGAAATTTCCCTTCCACATTGCAGCCTTCAGTTTAACCTTTACTGTTTTATCAAACCCGTTTTCACGATAAATACTGCAGCTTTTTATCTGAAGCGGCACATAGTCTATAAAATCTGCTTCGCTTACAGTGTATGTACAGAGTTTTGTATTGCCGCGGCTGTCCATAATCAGAAGCTCCAGTACTCTGCCGGTTCCTGCAGTCAATTCCAGAATCACATCTCCCGAACCGGTTCCCGGTACAGTCACAGCAGCACCTCCCATTTTCAGCTGATACGCCGAAATATATCCTTTCTGAAAGGACTGCGCTCTTTTCTCCTCCGGGATCACCATACGGACAGTTCCGGCTCCGTTGATAAATTTCTGTGCGCTGCCTGTCAAATCCTCATTCAAAAAAGAATAGACTGCATCTGTTCCCTGAAAAACAATATTCTGCTGCTCCTGAGTAAGTTTTACCAGAAACAGGATTTCCATAGGCTGTCCTGCCTGTATCCCGGCATAAGAAGCTGTGACCTTAACTTTACATTCCGCCTCGTTAACAGAAGCGGGCATATTCTGTGCAAAAACAGAATCTATTTCCAGTCTGCCTGCACCGCCGGAAAGCGAAATGTTCTGCCCTTTCGCCTCTCCGAAGTCATAGGAAGCCGCGTAGTCATATAAACTGCATACATTCTGCACAGCTATTCCCTGCGTCTGTCCGATATATACAGAAGACAGAGAAGCAGTCAGCTGTCCCGGACTGTATGCTGTAACTGTACCCGTATAAGTCCGGCTTCCCAGCTCATTTCCGTTCGACTTTGTCACCAGTTCTATGGTGCATTTTGCAGACAGCCTGCCGGCAAGAGCCGTAAAAACAGCTGCATGAAATTCATCGGAATTAAAAGTAATCCGTTCCCCGTAGTTCCACACCTGTCTGACGGTTTTTCCGTCAATTTTGATTGTAACATCGTGCAAGTGAGATGCAGAATATCGGGTGATATTCAGAACAAACTTTTCACCCGCCGTAATATCAAAAGGACCGCTGCTGTAGGATAGCCTTTTGATCGTATCAAGAGCAACTGTTTTGCTTGCAGAATAATTTCCCGCAATGGTCGTATCGGGAATTCTGAAATCTGCGCCGATTGTAATATTTCTTGTACCATCGCTGTTATGCGTAACTTTCACGCCGCTTTTTGACGCAAGCAGCACATAAGAAGAACCGATTGTCACATTCTTACTGAAGCTGTAGCTGTTTCCGGCAATTTTCAAGCTTCCGGAGAAGGTACCCCAGGAAGTATATCCGTCAGTTTTCCGCAGATAAATCGATGCGCTCACCAGAGAATAATTGCCGCTTACAGGACCTGCCTCCGAAGACCATTTTATGTAACCCTCTACCGTATTCTTCGGCGTTGTCAGTGTAATTTTTCCGCCTGCCATTATAAATCCACCTCCGTATCGTTATTGATGATCCATGCCGCCATCAGGTTTTCGTCCATGGAAATCATTCTGACTCTGCCGGAAACAATCTGTTCTTCGGCGATCAGTGTCTTTGCTTCTACACCTTTGTCAGTATACTGTGCGATGATCTCTCCGCCTGCATCTGTACTGACAACTCTGGTTCCTTCTGCGTCAATCACAGTCTTTGTGCCTGCATGTTCCTGATTGATGGTAATACCAAACTGAGACATGGTAAGGTCTGTAGAAACTACTTCTCCCGGACATGCCGACCAGACAGAGCTGATTCCCTCTGTCAGCATCAAATCTCCAAAACGCAGATTTCCGTTTACTGATGTAATTTTTAAAGTACACGGCTCTCCCATATAAGTTTCCGGCACAATAAACGATTCTTCATATTTCTGCCAGGTTCCGCCACTGCCTCCGAGAGAAATTTCCGCCAGCGCCTTTCCTCCCGCAGAAAGCAGCAGATCTCCCTGTACATCCTCCTGTTTCACAGATAAGGACAAAGTATACCTTTTTCCTGTATTCAGCAGAATCGGCGCTGCCTCCGTATCTGTTAAGAGACTGCCCGCAGCAGGAATTATAAAAGCTCTGCCGCAGATCAGATGCTGTTTTTCATCGCTTCCGGTTTCGGAGATTACTTCACCTTCAGCAATCCAGCCCTGTGTTCCGAAAGCACCCGCAGAATTGCTGATCTTATTGAAACCGCCGTTTTCACTGACCTGCATTTTGATTGCCTCGTTCAGATTTTCACTGTCGATCTCTAAAACCGCAGAATGGATTTTCTGTTCTCCCGCATTGATCCCGCTGACAATTTTTTCAATGGTGCTGCTGTCTATCTTCAGCTTACTTCCCGCAATACTTTCCGCCTGCAGAAACGCGCCTATAATTTCTCCGTCCTGAGTTACAGCAGTTTCATAAGGTCCTTCATATCCGCTGCGGCTGTAGCCCAGACCGCCCTGACTCCAGCGCCATACCTTTTTCGCTGTACGGATATCGTCTGTATCCATAATCAGAATTTCTGCCGGACCGCGGCTGTTTTCCCGTATCACCACATGACCGCCATTCTGTCCTGTAATCTGCTCTGTTGCTCTGATAATGCTCTCCTGCAGAGATGTGTAAAGCCTGTCTGTCTTCTGCGAAGAAGGACCTGCACCATCAGAAGAAAACTCCGAAGATGTTTCGTTTTCACCTTCACAGATGATCCGGCCGGAAAGACCGCCGGAGAGCTGCAGAGTCTGTTTCATCACATAAAAAACCGCATCTGTTCCTTCCTGCGTTTCCGCAAAAATCACATCCCCTGTTTCAAGGGCCGGATTTCCTCTCCATTTCAGTTCAGCCGGCAGATATTCCATTCTATAATTTGTAATCCGTACTTTTTTCAGGGTCATCTGTGTGCCCGGCGCCATGCCGAAAATCGGATTTCCCGCAGTATCGGTCAGATACAGTTCTCCGTTTTCATGATCTATCATCGAAACAATCACTGATTTTCCTTCACTGCTTCTCAAAAAATCTCCGGCCTGAATCAGATTTTCTGCTTCTTCTGTGAAAGTCCACTGATGCTCCGGCTTTAGTAAAACACTCTGACCATCGGTAAGAAAAACCGCATTTTCTTCTCCGGTTTCCTCTCCGGAAAAAGTAAATTCGCCTTTCTCCTCATCAATTTCTGTCACCAGAATTCTTTCTGTTCGAGTTTCTTCCTCAAGCTCCAGACTCATCATAAGCAGGCTTCCCGGATAAATCCCGGTCAGATCTGCGGCAGTCAAAGTTTCCATAGACTGGTTATAGACAGCTGTAAATGCCTCGTCTTCAGAAACGGCAGCCGTATAAGTTACCGGAAGTACAGCCAGTTCTTCCGCCTTGGTCATATCGGCAATTTTTTCCTGCCAGATTTCCTCGAGGATAGTTTCTGTCATATACGGATTTTCCATAACCAGCGTTATACCGCGGCTGCCCTGTCCTCTGTAATAGTGATTTTCTCCGGCTGTGCAGCTGACAGAAGCAACCCGGAGCGTTCCCTGTGTTTTAGGGATAAACTCACCCAAGTACTGCTGCTTTTTTTCTGCAGAAAGTTTTATATCCGCCGGGTCATACCATGTAAACTGCAGCCTGTTTTCTCTGTCAAAACGGGCATTGCATCCCATCAGCCCTGCGGCAAACCCCAGCATCTGTCTGTATGTATAGCCGGAAAAAGCCTGAGGAAGCACATAATCCTTATACTGATTATCCGGATGCAGTTTCAGATTCTTTTTTTCCGCCGCAGCTTCGACAAATTCCCCTATACTCATAGGGAAATCCCTATCCAAAACACATTCGTCCTCCAGCCTGCATGCGCCGTCATATCCGTGAATGGTCAGATTTTTATATCCGTTTGAAGTTTCCGCCTCTGTAATATAGAAAACGCCTAAAGGCACATACTCGTACTCTTCTCCGATTAAAAGTCCGCTGTATGCCTTTACATACATCTGATCGTAATCCAGTGACGAAGGAGCATTAATCAGCTCCATCGTCAGTTTGGAAGAACAGAAGGTTCCCATGGTGATCGCATCGCCTGCAGACGCGGACTCTTCAACGGTCACAGACACCAGACTGTCAGCGCCTGTTACAACAGCTTTTACGATATCTGTTCCGTCTGTGCTGTCTGCCTGGCAGAATTCTGCTTTCAGCATAAACTGCCGGTCATCTGCCTGAATCTGTTTCAGATACTGCTCACTTACATTCAGCATATTTCCACCTTACCTTTCCGTCAGCGAAGCTGACATCCCGCTCCATAGCCACTTTTCCGCATCTGCATGATAGCGGTACATCGGAGACTGTCTTGCAGAAACATAGAATGTGCCGGAAAGTCTCTCCCCGCTCAGCGCATCCGGATACTCCAGCTCAAAGAAATTATCATTGAAGCAAGACAGCAGACGGCTCATCTTATCATCTTCCAAAGGTCCCCAGCTGCATGAGAGTTCTCTTTTTTGCGTAATCCGGTCTCTGAAGGTTAAGCCCATCTGATTTTTTCCGCTTCCATCCTCGCCCTCTACATCGGTAAGACTCCACTGCAAAGATACCGGATCTGCAATCTCAGTCCACTGCGTCTCCCCTTGCTTTCTGATTTTTAAAATGCTCATTCTCTTTTCCTCCTTTAAATCATCAGCGGCGAGACACCGGTTTTTCTGACGACTTCATTGTGATACTTCACAACCTGTCTTCCGATTTCTCTGCCGTCCAGCTTATTCACAATATGCAGTGTGCAGCCCTTTTCTCCGCCTGATGCTGCTCTGACCGCTTCAAACACACCGCGGGATACTGCTTCTACAATCTGACTGTTGTTCATGACCGCTGTCTTTGCGCCAAAAGAGCCGACAAGCTCGGGTCCTGCTTCTCTTGCAACAAACAGCTGTCCCGCGTCGACAAGACCGCCTGACGCAAGGCGCGGAAGACTGACTGTAGAAATTGTTCCGATGGAAACGCCCGGCAGCTTGTTTATCATGCCGATGGCTCCGTTGATTGACCGGATAAATCCGTTAATGGTATTCTGTGCGAAACTGATCACCGAATTTACGACAGTCTTAAATGCTCCCGCAATTCCGTTTCCGATACTGGTTCCGATATTGGTAAAGATTTTCTTGATCTTTGCCCACAGATTGCTGAAAAACCCCGTCAAACCGCTGAATACATTCTTCACCGCACTGTATGCGGCAGAAAACTTCTCTCTGAAAAATCCGCTTACATCCGCAAACACCTTGCGCACGCTTTTCCAGATACTGCTAAGCGCAGATACCAGAGGCTCTATTGCTTCTGCCGCACTTTCCTTTGCCGCTGTAAATTTTTCTCCGAACCATTCACTTACAACGGAGAATACATTCCGGATACCTTTCCAGATTCCTGCAAAGAAGTCTACTGCAACAGAGAAAATCTCCATAATCAGATCCCAGGCGTTTGCAAAGATTTCCGTTACGCCATCCCACATCTGCTGCACACCTTCTGAAATCCGGTTTCCGTCGCCTGTAAAAAATCCTGCAATCACATCGATGATTCCGCTGACTACATCCACAATTCCACTGATGATTTCTGTCACAGCTTCTATCATACCGGTTACTGTTTCCGCAATTTCTTCCCCGTGCTCTGTCCAAAGCTCCGCAAGACCATCGAAGATTTCTGTCATCAGTTCAGAAATCAGCTCCGCCGCTTCGCTGATAGTTTCGATGATACTTTCTGCACTTTCCAGAATCATATCCGTAAAGGCGGTCATCTCTCCGTCCTCTTCGCCAAAGAGGGTTTCCTTCAGATGAATAAAGGCTTCTTCCACCGGTGCGAAGGCTTCTGTCACCTGTGACCATGCGCCTTTTATTCTGTTTCCGAACTCTTCATTAGACTCCATCAGATAGACAAAGGATGCGGTAAGCCCTGCCACTGCTGCCGCCGCAAGAGCAATGCCGCCTGTAATCCCAAGAGAAAGCAGAGAGCCTGCCTTGCTTCCGATACTTCCCGCATGAGAAGTCAGCAGATTTCCCGCAGCTTCAAAAGAGGTCGGGATTGCGGAGAAACCGTTTTTTATATTGGCTACAACAGCGCTTACACTTTCACCAATCTTAGAAAATTTAGTTTTAGCACTATCAGCAATTTCCGAAAAAACATCTCCAATGCCTTCTTTTCCTTTGCTTAGTAAAGCCATATCCTCACCAATTTTAGAAACGGCAGAGGTTACATTTTTTTCAAATCCTTTTACTGCTGTGCTGTCACTAAGCTCAGCATGCCAGCTTCCAAGAGCTCCGCTTAAACCTTTAAAACCTTCGTATAATCCTGAAGCTGCCGATGCTGCATTACCCATAGTTTCGATGGCTTCTCCAAGATTTTCCGAATACTCTTTTACGATTTCGCTCAAGGCTGACAGACCGGAACCAAGCGCACTCAGACTCCGGGTGAATTCTTTCTGTTTGTTATCCATTTTTAAGCTCCTTTCCTTAAATTCAGTTTCTGTTTTCAATTTTCACCTTCATAGGCATCACCTCCCCGTCTTTTCTCATGAAAAAAGCACCAGTGTTTTCACTGATGCTCTTTGCTTAAATACATGTATTACAAAACTATGTTACAATCCCAATTCTTCGATGCTGAATTTGTTTAATAATTCTTTCCTCGTATCTAAAATCGGATCGTATTTATACTGACTGATAAACGCTGTTTTTTCCATTCCGATCCTTTCCCGCAGCAGATACAGTACCAACAGATTTTGTCCATCCACATCCTGCTCCATAATTCTAATGAGTTCCTGTATCTCTCTGTCATTCTTCTTTGAAAGAAAATCATCATTCTGAAAAGAAAAGGTCTTTAGCTTCATTTTCAATTCTTCTGCTTCCTTCTCTGTATCCGCATAGATTCTGTTCAGCTCCGCAATCTGCTCCTCGCTGCGCAGAAATTCCAGATACCGTCTGGTCATCTCTTTGGACTTCTGCTCTTCTTCTGCTTTCGGCAGTTTTCCGTACATCTCCCTGATGATAACCGGACATGCATCCTGATACAGATTCCTCACCCAAAACTTCGCCTGCGCAAAATCTCCCCATGCATCCATTTTTTCTGCAGTTTCCATTAGAGATTCCCCTAATTTGATAAACTTCGCATTCTTAATGCACATGTAGGCTTCTTCTTCCTGCCTGACTTGGACACACCATTCAATGTCCTTTTGTTCCTGCAAGGTGAAGTACTCATCTTTAGTCGATGTAAAGTCTCTGGTATAATTCCAGCATTCCCGATAGTAAAACGAATTGTCTTTAAGTTCTTCATCACCGGCATTTAAAAGCAGCCGTCCGATATCCGCCTCTTTTTGAAAAAGTTTGCTTTTATATCTCTCTTCTATTGGCGCATCCGGTTCATAAGGGTCATATTTTTCCCTTGCTTTTTCCAAGTCCTGATGCAGCATCTTTTTGATTCTTGCAATTTCTTTTTCAACTTCGGCTTGATCCCGATCCGGCTGAGTTGCATAAAAACGCCTTACAATCTCTTTCTGACTGTCACTGACAGCTTCAAATACAGACTCCGCGCTTCCTCCGCATTCTTCTAAATAATCTACATTCGCCTGTAAATGATCCAAATTTTTCTTTATTTTCTCTTCCAGCTTATTTCTTTTTTTCGGATCGTCGGTTTTCTCTAATTTACGATAATTGTTTTCAAGCTCCGTTATCCAGATTCTGATTGCTTTTTCATACTTTGCAATTTTTTTCTCATCGCTCATTTCTTTGCCCTCCCTGAAAAAAGGTTTCTGTTTTCATTTTACCTTTTTTTCAAGGGCAGAGCAAGGAAAACCGATTTTTTCACGAAAAATTCAGAAAAAGTAAATTGCTGTTTTTAAGTCAGTCAGACAGCAGCCTGCTTCACTGCCTCATAGGAATTCCACCTCCCCGCTCCCGCCGGGACGCACCTGTTTTCAGCCGTGCGTAAGTATCATGATCCCTTCCGGAGCCTCTTTGCCCTGATGCCGCAGCTTTCATCATTTTGCACGATGGTGTTTTTCGCAAGACGCGCACCCGTACTCTGGCTCTTCCCCGGAGGAAAGTATCTGACCTCCTTCTATTCAGTTGCTTCCTCATATCTTTAAGGAATTCAGAGACGGGAATATAAAGTGTGCGAAAGATTTTATTTTGTGAATTCTGTTTTCCATCTTCACTTTCATAGGCATCACCTCCCCGTCTTTTCCCATGAAAAAAGGGGCTGTCGCATTAACGGAAATGAACCGTTAGGGCACGGCCCTTTCTTCATAGATTGAAAAATGACGGATGAACCAGGTGATAGTTCTCCGTCATTGCTTCTTTTTGCATAACACAAATAAGGGCAGCATGGCTGTCCAATCCTTTTTGTGTGAAATTTTCCCGGCTAAAATTATGCGGCTTTCTTTTCTTCCTCTTTCAGCGCATAAAGATGCAGATCCAGTTTGTCGTTCTGGATTCTGCTGTGAAGCCAGCCCAGGTTATGAGCCATGGCGTACAGGACGTATTCTGCTAAGACATTCTCTGTTCCGCGAATCGAGTAGGAGGGAGCGACTAACTCCCGTCCTCTCACACCACCGTGCGTACG
>CALBGO010000083.1 GCA_937894585.1 uncultured Eubacterium sp. | reverse complement strand
ATTCCCGATGTTTCAAGTTCCGGATCATAAGGAATCAGATTCAGATGACCCGCCCCCACTTCATAAAGAGCTCTTCCCGCATGAACAGCAGAATCAAAGGAATCATTGACTACAAGTACCTCAGATCCCTTCGGAATATTCATAATCGAATCCACTTCCTGTCTCTGTATGCTCAGATCCATAATCAGAATTTTTTTAAAATCCCTGATATGTGGTCTCAGTGATGTCAGCAGATGCGCATCGTAAAGAAGATATACATCTCCCTCAACAATCTGATTCTTGGAGAGTTCGCAGATAAAATAATTCTTCACCTGCGCATACCCGCCAAACAGATTCTCCAGCGTAACTTTATGATGACGGATTGCAGGAAAATTGGAGCGATTTTCATATATGACAGCTATTTTTTTCATATTCTTAGTTCTTGTCCTTTTCTTTATCAGTAAACTTCTTACATTATAATGGCTGTAATATGATTTACCAGCCCAGCATCATAAACACAACCGCAAAAACCAATCCGACAATTGCGGCAAGTGCCAGAGCTATACCGATAACAGAACATACCAACCCCGCCGTTGCCATAGCTCTTTTTTCGGAATCCTTCCGACCGCGAACCGCAAAGACGATTCCGACCACGCCTGCAAGAAGTCCCAGAAATGAGATAAAAAAACCAAGCACGACAGACAGTATTCCCAAAACCAGCGCAGCTGCCGCATCTGTATCTGCCGACTTTCGTTCAACCTCAGCATACCTTTCGTAATCGAAATCAATAATCGAAGCACCGCCGCTTTTCGTATCTTTTATAACAGTTTTTTCTCCGCCGTTTTCCGATTTTATCTCATTCATTTCAAATTCCTTTCACTGCGTCGACCAAATCTTTAATATAACTCTTGTCCACATAATCCGCGCCATTCTCAACAGCCTCCAAAAGCTGCTGCTCGGATTCTGTGCGTTCAGACCGGGGTTTTCCGCCAATCATCTTTTTTACAACACCCATTACGGTTTTATCTGCGCCGGTAATCCTTGCGGGATCATAAGCGCCCTTAAAAAACCAGCACGGAAGTTTGCCGAAACGCACCTCTGCTTCAGGAATTCGCCTTCCGAAAACCCAGGTAACCGCTTTACGCACTACATACTCCTGCTTTTCAAAATTCAGTTCAATGCACTCTTTGCGCGCCTCTTCATCATCAATATTTAATCCGACTGCAAAAGTATATACACGCTTGTCCATAATCTTCTTAAATATTTTTTTGAACTTATCGATGCCCAGTATGCCTCCGGCATGGATCGCGCCGCCGAAAACAACTGCATCATAAACCGTCAGGTCTGTTTTTACAGCTTCTTCCAGAGAAAACAAATCCCCCGATGTCTCCTCACAGATCCATTTTGCATACTGTTCTGTAGAGCCGTATTTCCCTTCATATATTACTGCAACCTTTTCCATATATTCTGCTCCTCAATCTGCTTTTCTTTGTCTTCCTGTCTTGGATATTTATCAAATGATGCTCCGTCAGAAAATTTCCCAGGCCCCACAAGCCGCAGGACATACCGCCTGTCCTTTTCTTGCTCCGTTCCGATTGTTCTTTTCCTTGCAGCAGGACCTGCGGCAGACCCTATATTTCCGTTTCGTTTCTATTTTCCCAAAATACCGATTAAATCAAAGAGGTCCGCATCGATTTCACGTTTCTGCTTCAGAGCTTCTTCCAAATCATATGCGACAATCTTACCTTCTACCGTACCGATTGCCTTGCTTTCCGAATCAGCCCTCAGAAGCTCCACTGCCTTTGCGCCTGCAAGGGTTGCCAAAAGTCGATCTCTCATAGTTGGACTTCCGCCCCGCTGCAGATAGGAGAGAACCACCAGTCTTGTTTCCCTGCCGGTTCTTTCTTCAATCATTTCGGTCAGCTGCTGAGATGATATTCCGACACCTTCCGCTTTGATGATAATACTGTGCTGTTTCCCGCGATTTGCGCCCATCACAATTTTTCTGCACAGTTCATTGAAATCAGTTTCAATTTCCGGAATCAGCACAGCTTCCGCGCCGCCTGCAAGCCCCGAATAAAGAGCGATATCCCCGCAGTGCCTGCCCATCACCTCTACCACCGTGGTTCTCTCGTGAGAAGAGGAAGTATCCCGTATTTTTCCGATAGCGTCCAGTACCGTAGTCACCGCTGTATCAAATCCAATCGTATAATCCGTATACCCCAGATCATTGTCAATGGTTCCGGGCAGTCCCATTACACGAATACCTTTCCGCGAAAGATCTGCGCCTCCCCGCAGAGATCCGTCGCCTCCAATCACAACAAGACCTTCGATTCCGAAAGTTTCCAGCATATTTACAGCATGACGCTGCCCTTCATCAGTTCTGAATTTTTCACTTCTTGCTGTTTTTAAGATGGTTCCGCCTCTATGCAGCACATCTCCCACAGAACTTCTGTCAAGTTCTTTGATGTCGCCGTCCAGAAGTCCTTCATATCCTCTGTAAATTCCGTAAACCTCAAATCCCGCCTCAATTCCGCAGCGCACTACACTGCGTATTGCAGCATTCATCCCCGGTGAATCACCACCGCTGGTTAAAATTCCGATTCTCTTCATGTTCTTACTCTCCCCTTAATATTCGGTCTGCCTACAATCTCGGCAACTGTATCAAAAAGGTCAATGGACGGATATACGCCCCCGCCCTGACCGGTTCTCACAATTTTTCCGTTCTGCAGATAAATCAGCACCGGTGTATTTCCTCTGTGCGCACTGAAAATTCCGGAAAGCTGCGCAAGAACAGCCTTTTCGTCAGCTTCCTGCGGAATCCGCACCTTTACGGGCTCCGGCTCCCCGGCTGCAGACGCAGAAACCCCTTTCCCGCTGCGATAAGTTTCGGAGCTGTTCACCGCACCGCTTCTGTGTTTTTTTGCATATGTTCCATCGGAAGACGCCGTATTTCCGGATTCTTTAGAAACAGAAGAAAGAAATTCCTCCCCCGCCTCTTCAATAGGAACCACTGATTCCGCAAGGAGTTTCGGCATCTCGTCTTCCTTGAAATTCAGTCTGCCTTTTACGGCAACTACATTGTCTTCTGAAACAACCGCGGCGCACCTCTCGTAGACATTGGGAAATACCACCACTTCCACTTCGCCGTAGAGATCCTCTAAATCCACAAAAGCCATCATCCGGCTGCTTTTCGTGACGAGATTTTTCTTTCCGATAATCTGTCCCGCCATAACAACCGTCATTCCGTCTGTAATTCTGCTGCTGCCGTCAGGCTCAGCCGCTGCCGCAAGCTCCTCAGAGGTCACAGTAGCAAGTCCTCCGATTCTGTCTCTGTACTTGTTCAGAGGGTGACCGGTAATATACACACCCGTCATTTCTTTTTCCATGGCAAGCAGAATATCCTCGCTGAAGTTCTTTACATCCGGCAGCGTTCCCGATGTATCGCCGCTGCGCATCTCTTCTCCCGCAATCTGAAAGAGAGACATCTGACCTGCAATATTTTTTTTCGCATTATTCTGCGCCGACTCCACAAGTCCTTCATAAACCGCAAGATGCGCTGCCCGATTGGTATTCAGGCAGTCCAGCGCACCCGCTCTGATCAGGCTTTCCACCGCCTTTTTATTCACTTCGCTGATTTCCACATTGCCGATAAACTGAAAAATATCCTTTGGAATGCCCTTTTCTTCCCGCGCGCGAATGATTGCATCAATTGCGCCTTCTCCTACATTTTTCACGCCCATAAGGCCGAAACGGATTTTTCCGTCTTCGACAGAGAACTTCTTCTGACTGCCGTTAACGCACGGCGGCAGCACCTCGATCCCCATCTCGCGGCAGTTTCTGATGTATTTCGCAACAGCCTTGGCATCGCCCATCACACTGGTCATCAGCGCCGCCATAAATTCTACAGGATAATATTTTTTCAGATATCCGGTTTCATAAGCCACCACAGCATACACTGCCGCATGGGATTTATTGAAAGCGTACTGCGCAAAGCTCTCCATATCTGCAAAAATCGCTTCTGCGGCTTCCTCCGAAATGCCGTTTCTGATACATCCCGGAATTTCCACACTGCCGTCTTCCGCCAGTTTTCCGTGAATGAAATACTCTTTTTCCTGAAGCATGACATCGGTTTTCTTTTTACTCATGGCACGCCGCACAATATCGGAGCGTCCGAAACTGTAGCCTGCAAGATCACGGACAATCTGCATTACCTGCTCCTGATAAACAAGACAGCCGTAAGTAACATCCAGAATCGGCGCCAGCTCCGGCGTCACATAGTTAATATTCCCCGGATTCTTTTTATTTTCAATATATTTTGGAATAGAGTCCATCGGACCCGGCCGGTACAATGCAATTCCCGCCACCACATCTTCAAAGCAGCTTGGCTTCAGGTTCTTCATAAACTGCGTCATACCGCCGCTTTCCAGCTGAAACACGCCCAAAGTGTTTCCTGCGGAAATCATATCGTAGACAGCTGCATCATCGTAGCCCATCTTCGCAAAATCAATGGTTACGCCGTAATTCTTCTCAATCAGTTCAAGGGCGTCGCGAATCACAGTCAAATTTCGAAGTCCCAGAAAGTCCATTTTCAGAAGTCCCAGTTCCTCAATGGTCGTCATATTGAACTGGGTCGCAATCCCTTTATCCGACATATATAAAGGTACATATTCATCCAGCGGCAGTTTTGAAATCACGACACCCGCCGCATGCGTCGATGCATGGCGCGGCATACCTTCTATGGCTCTTGACATATCCAGTACCTTTGCAATCCGCTCATCTCCCTCATACATGGCGCGCAGCTCCGGATTCATATCGAGCGCCTTGTCGATTGTCATTTTCAGATCGAAAGGAATGGCTTTTGCTACCTTGTCAGCCTCCGCGTAGCTGAGATTCAGCGCTCTTCCCACATCACGCACCGCAGCCTTTGCCTTCATCGTACCGAAGGTAATGATCTGCGAGACATTTTCTTCCCCGTACTTTCTTTTTACATAATCAATTACTTCTCCTCTGCGTTCAATGCAGAAGTCAATATCGATATCGGGCATGCTGACACGCTCCGGATTTAAGAAACGCTCGAAAATCAGACTGTACCGAATCGGATCAAGGTCGGTAATATGCAGCGTATAAGCCACCAGACTTCCCGCAGCGGAACCTCTTCCCGGTCCCACCATAATGCCGTTTCTCTTAGCAAAATCGATAAAGTCCCATACAATCAGAAAGTATTCCACATAGCCCATATTCTCGATGACGGAAAGCTCGTAATCCAGCCGTTCCTGCAGCTCCTCAGTCACCCGGTCATAACGCTGCGCAAGTCCCTTCCGGCACAGCTGACGCAGATACTGCGCATTCGTCAGTCCCTCCGGCGGAATAAACTCCGGCAGATGATAATCTCCGAAGATAAATTCCACATTGCATTCCATGGCAATTTTATGTGTATTCTCGATGGCTTCCGGCGCATAAGCAAAGATCTTGCGCATTTCGTCTTCGCTTTTCAGATAGAACTGGTCGTTTGGAAACCGCATTCTCTTTTCGTCATCGATGGTGGTGGCTGTCTGAATGGCAAGGAGCACATCGTGGGCCTCGGCGTCTTCCTGCCTTACATAGTGGACATCGTTGGTTGCAACCATGGGAATATCCAGCTCCCTTGACAGTTTTACAAGCTGCGGATTGATCATCGCCTCTTCTTCCAGCCCCTGGTCCTGCAGCTCCAGATAAAAATTGCCGTGGCCGAAAATCTCATCCATCGCCATGGCTTCCGCTTTTGCTCCTTCGTAATCTCTGTTCAGAAGGCAGTGCTGCACTCTACCGGCAAGGCAGGCGGAAAGCGCAATCAGCCCACCGCTGTGCGCCCTGAGAAGCTCCTTGTCTACTCTCGGCTTATAGTAATAGCCTTCCGTAAATCCTCTGGATACGATCTTGATCAGGTTCTTATATCCGTCATTATCCTTTGCCAGAAGAATCAGATGCCCCTGATATTTATCTCTGTCAGCATCTTTATCATGCATGGTCCGTGCGGCTGTATAGACCTCACAGCCGATTACCGGCTTAATTCCCTGCTTTTTACACTCTTTATAAAAATCGATCACACCGAACATCACGCCGTGATCGGTAATCGCAAGAGAATCCATGCCCAGCTCCTTTGCCCGCGCCACCACATCGGGGATTCTGGCAGCTCCGTCCAGCAGACTGTATTCCGTATGAACATGTAAATGTGTAAATGCCATAAAAAACCTCTGAAACAAACTCTTCTGCAATAACGACAAGCCCAGCCCTGTCCCTTGCACTTTTTGTAAACATACTTCGATAAATATTATCTTTTTATTGTACCACAAATCCGGATTTCTGTCACATATTCTCCGTCTGTACCGGTTCTTCCTTTTCATAGATAAATCTGACCTGCTCATACATGTCAGACAGGTCTATAACACATTCGCCACCGAAAATTCTGACCGGAAGCTGTTCGCCAAAGTCTGCTGCATGAGGAAAATCTTCGTGTTCAAAATCGTAAACCCATACCGTCTTCCGATCCGGATCAACCGCCCAGTATTCCCGAACCCCTGCATGCAGGTACTTATTCAGCTTAATTACCATATCGGTTCTTCGGGTAGACGGCGAAAGAACCTCTGCGATAAAGTCCGGTGCGCCGTACACACAACGACGGGTGATTTTACTCCGGTCACATACGATAATCACATCGGGCTGCACCATCGTCCGCTCATCACAGTCAAGCTGTACATCAAGCGGAGAGATCATCGCCAGACAGCTTCTGCCTTTACTGTTGATAAATTTCTGAAACTGATACTGTAAATAAGCACTTATGATCTGATGAATCGTCGTCGGCGCAGTCATATCGTAAATCACGCCGTCAATCAGTTCAAACCGCTGATCCTCCGGCAGACCGTAATAATCCTTCAGCGTATAAGCTCCCTGACTTCCGGCAGAATACGGCACTGCCGATTCCCGCAGCTGCGATGCACCGTCAGCTTCTCCTGCAGAAAAGGCTTGAGAACGTTCCGTAAAATCGGACCCAAAGCTGCTTTCAGAGCCGTCTGCAAAAACGCTGCCGCCGAAGCTGTGTACTGCAGCCTCTATATCTTCTGCCAACACCTTTTCCAGCGCGCGTATCGTCTCATAGCGAGGCGAGGCAGTTGCACCGCTGAATATCTTCTGTACCGTCCCCAAAGGCACACCCGACAATTCCGCCACCTTTGCATTGGAATATCCCAGTTCCTTTTTCCTTGCTTTCATTTCCTGAATGGTCATAGTCTCAGCCTCCTGCGCTTCATTCCTGTTTATATACCTCGTCGATACCGCTTTACTTGGAATCATTATACCATATACGCGTCCAAACACAACCGTTTTATTTCCATTTCAAATCCATTTAAGATCCGTTTCGAATTGTAAATAACCATTTTTAAACCGTTTCCGCTTCACCTTGCTGAAAAAGTCTGACGGCGCAAAAATCGACCGAAGAATTTTCATCCGCAGGAAACCTGTGGTGCGCCCCGCGCACAAGCGACAGCGACTATCCCGCAAATCTGGGCTTTTATTACAATCCATCCTCTTCACAGGATCTGTCCTGGGACCACAAAGCGTACCCAAATCTGTTTACATGGGATACCGGTTCCGACATGACTGATACCGATGTAGATGCGCTGCGGGACAAAATGGGAACTGAAGACTTTATGAAAACTCATTTCACCAGTATGCTTCGCTACATGGCAGACAATGATGAATTCCGCGGTCTTTTAGACAGCGCCTCCCTGGAAATCAGCACAGACTACAATCAAGCGGCAGAATATGTTGAAAAAAACGGTCTTCTGATCTACGGTTTTGCAGCCGTTGTAAAGAAAGAAGATGCGCAGAGAATCCTGAAGGCTGACAACACCTACAGCATCTCCGTAACAGAACTTGTTTAAGGGCTGTCTGTACGGCAGAGGATGGCGCAGAATACAGCATCCGTGATACGAAACACATTAAATTACGACACTTAAAAACCCGCGGCAGCTGCCGCGGGCATCGTTTTAAATCCAGTTCTTCTCTATCTCTTCTTTCAGATTACAGAACATCCGGTAATATACAGTTTTTGTTTTGTTTATAATGTCAAGTGCAACCGCGCCGTGATAAGCATGAGAAACATTGTTTCTTGATATCAGTGCACCAAGCCAAGCATCCTCATCCAAAATCATTGCTGCCGAATATGCGGTTTTAATAATCTGTTTCGGAGAGCCGCTGCGACACTCTTCAAAACCCTGATCCTGAAGTATTTCTTTCATAGCTTTCCACGCCTGTTCAAAACAGATTTCGAACAGACCTGTCAATCCGGTCAGAATCACATTATCATACGGTTCCTGATATTTGTATATATCTTTCAGATTTTCCAGAGCACTGCAGAAGTTTTCATATTTTTTCATACAGAATCACTCCCTCTCTTTCTATACAGCTGCGCAGCTCGCTTTCCCCCACCGCATCAAGATCCACAATATCAAAATGCAGCAGTGTAGAAGTTTCCTCTTCTATATCTACCGCAAGGCGAATATAATCACCTCCGCTTACAGCAAGATCAATATCACTGGTCCTGTAAAAGTCTCCTCTTGCCCGAGATCCGAACAGAATTACTCTGCTGATATTGTAACGCTCCGCCAGAGAACGAATTTCCTCAATAACCTGTTTTTTAATTCCGGTGTTTTTCCAGATTTCCACTGTGCAGTTCTCCTTTTTTCAGGCTTTTCCGCCGCATTTCACAGTCTTCGATGATCAGAAATAAAATCGCTTCCGACAGCCTATTCCTTTGACACCTTCACCTCAGGCATCAGCTCGTCGTCGATGACGCCGAGAATTTCTTCCAGTTCCTCAACCTCTTCCGGCGAGAAGCGTTCTCTGATTCTCTTCATCACAGTTCCGATATAGTCATAGGTGATACCGTAAGTCTTCATATATTTATCCGTCACCTCAAGATGATACTCCCGCTTGTCCACTTCGCTTCTGACCTTGCGCACATAGCCCTTTTTCACCAGACTTCCCACCTTATAAGCAGCATTCGGCGCCGAAAGCTTTGCAAAATCCGCAAACTCCTTGATGGACGGTTTGCCCAGAGAATAAATCAGCTCCACGCACAGAACTTCGATGGCAGACAGACTGTCCTCCGCGTCAATATCCTGATTGAAAATCTTAGAATACAGACTCATCTTAAATTTTGTATAAATCTTTGAAAAACTGCTTTCCAGCATACCCTTTCACACTCCATTTCAGCTATTAGTATATTCTATCAGAATTCCTGCTCCGGTGCAACGGGTATCCCGGCAAACAAACGCCAAACAAGAAGAAAAGGTACATAGCAAACAGGAAGAAAATGCATATATCGCCTATTCCGAATCTGCGATAACAAAGGAAATCTCACCTTGTACCGCCACTTTGCCGTCCACAGAAGCAGTCACTTTTCCAAAGCCCGCGCTTCCGCGAAGCTGCGTCAGCTCGCAGTAAAGCTCCAGCGCATCCCCGGGCACTACCTGTTCCTTAAATCTGCAGTTTTTAACGCCTCCAAATACAGGGATTTTGCCTTTATGCTCCGGCATAGACAGAATGGCAACCGCACCGGTCTGCGCCAGCGCCTCCAGAATCAGAACGCCCGGCATCACATGTTTTTCCGGAAAATGCCCCATAAAATGCATTTCGCCTGCAGTCACGCACTTGATCCCTTTCGCCCATTTTCCTGCCTCCATTTCCGTAATCCGATCCACCAGCAGAAACGGATAACGGTGCGGAAGAATCTTCTGAATCTGATTTGAATTTAGCTCCATACAAGTCCTCCTATACCCGGCGGAATACCACTGACGCATTGTGTCCGCCAAAGCCCAGAGAATTGGACATGGCGTATTCGCCGTCAAAGGATTTCCCCTCATTTGCAACGATGTCAAGATCACATGCAGGATCAGGAACTTTATATCCTGCCGTCGGCGGCGCAAAACGGTCACGCAGCGCAGAAACGGTAAAGATCGCCTCCACTGCGCCTGAAGCGCCGAGAAGGTGGCCCGTCATGGATTTTGTGGAAGACAGTTTCACACGGTCTGCAGCATCGCCCAGCGCCAGTCTGACCGCTTTCGTCTCACAGCGGTCGTTCATCGGTGTAGATGTGCCGTGGGCGTTGATATATGCAATCTCAGCCGGCGCAATGCCCGCATCCTCTAAAGCCAGTTTCATACAGCGCGCCGCGCCGCTTCCGTCCGCAAGGGGTGCAGTCATATGATTCGCATCACAGCTTACGCCGTAACCGCACACTTCCCCCAGAATCTCAGCGCCGCGCTTTACAGCATGCTCATATTCTTCCAGCACTAAAACGCCTGCACCTTCCCCCATAACAAAGCCATCTCGCTCTGCGTCAAAGGGAATGGAAGCGCGAAGCGGATCTTCTGATTCAGACAGCGCTTTCATCGATGTGAATCCGCCGATTCCAAGGGGACTGACACAGCTTTCGGCACCGCCTGTGAGAAAAACATCCGCATAGCCGTCACGGATCTGACGGAACGCCTCGCCGATTGCATTGGTTCCCGATGCGCAGGCAGTCACGATGCACTGGCAGCTGCCCTGAAAGCCGTGCTCGATCGCCACCATGCCGGCTGCCATATTGGTAATCGCCATCGGCACAAACAGCGGAGACACACGGTCAAACCCGCGTTTTTCACCCTTTGTATGTTCTTCTTCGATGGTAGGAAGTCCTCCGATTCCGCTGGAAATATTCACACCGCATTTGGTTCTGTCTTCTTTTTCCATATCAAGTCCGCTCTGTTCCATGGCCTGTCTTGCTGCAACCAGCGCCAGCTGTGTAAACCTTGCGGTTCTTCTCGCAGACATTTTATCCATATGATCTTCCGGATGATAGTTTTTCAGTTCTCCTGCAACTTTCACCTTCATCAAAGAAGTATCAAAGCTCTTAATATAATCAATCCCGCAGACACCGTTTCTGGCATTCTCCCACATTTCAGGGACGGTGTTTCCCAGCGGGGAGAGTCCTCCCATCCCGGTGATTACAACTCTTCTTTTCATCATCTTTCCTTTCTCCATACAGGCAGCTCCAAAAGTTATACAAGATTTATCAAACCTGCCTTCCGGATATGATTTTAATTCTGTGATACAACTTTTTGAAAAAGCCGCTGTTCCAATATCACTTCCGTCTGCAGCCGCAGTCTTTCAGCCGGTTTACATACCGCCGTCCACACAGAGCACCTGCCCCGTCACATAGGATGCCGCCTCTGATGCGAAAAATGCTGCTGCTTCAGCAACCTCTTCCGCGCGTCCCATTCTCTTCATCGGAATGCCGCTCATAATCGCATCTGCTGCGGCTTTCTGCAGCGCTTTTGTCATATCTGTTTCGATAAACCCCGGCGCCACTGCATTGACTGTGATCCCTCTTGCCGCCACTTCCTTTGCAAAGGATTTTGTCATCCCGATGACACCTGCCTTGCTGGCCGCATAGTTGATCTGGCCGCTGTTTCCTCTGACTCCCACAATGCTCGCCATATTGATGATTCTGCCGTAACGCTGCTTCATCATCTGTCTGGACACGGCCTTCATCATCAGAAATGTGCCGCGCAGGTTGGTTGCAATAACATCGTCAAATTCCGATTCACTCATTCTCATCAGAAGATTATCTCTTGTAATGCCTGCATTGTTCACCAGAATGTCAACCGACCCGAATTTCGTCACAGCCGCCTCAATCAAAGCGCTGCATGCATCGCTGTCTGCAATGTCCGCACATACAATCAGGCTTTCTGCATCATAACCGCCTGCCGCCGCAGCCTGCGCGCACAGTGCCTGTGTCTCCTCGGCTGCCTGACGGTTTCCCGCATAATTGATGACTACATTTGCGCCGCGGGATGCCAGTGCTGCCGCAACGGCTCTTCCGATCCCCCGGCTTGCACCGGTTACAACTGCTGTTCTTCCTTTCATCAGCGCGCCTCCTCCTTCAGAATCTCTACAGCCTTTTTCAGACTCTCACAATTTTCTACTGAAATACAACGGATTCCTTCCGCTGTCTTCCTTACAAAACCGGACAGCGTTCTGCCCGGACCGATTTCCAAAACGGTGTCAATGCCAAAAGATTCCATCCAGCGAATACTATCTGTAAAGCGAACGCCGCCGGAAACCTGTTTCACCAGCATCCGGCTGACGGTTTCGCCCTCTGCAAGGGGCGCTCCCTTATAATTGAAAACCACCGGAATTTCAGGTTCCTTAAATTCTGTTTCGGCAAAAAGCGCTTCCAGCTTTTTGCCCGCCGGTTCCATAAACACGGTGTGAAACGGACCGCTGACGGCAAGTTCTGTACATCTGCGCGCGCCCTTCTCCTGTGCAAGCTGCACACACAGATCTACAGCCTCACGCTCACCTGCAACAACCAGCTGTCCCGGGCAGTTGTCATTGGCAATCTGAACCGTTCCCATGCAGGAAGCCTCTTCACACGCCTGCTCCAAATCCGGTCTTGCAAGTCCCATCACAGCACACATTTTGCAGCGGATTCCTTCTGCCGCCCGGCTCATATACCGGCCTCTCGCACTGACCAGGCGCACTGCAGTTTCCGCATCCCAGACACCTGCCGCATGCAAAGCGCTGTACTCGCCGAGACTCAGTCCCGCACAGGCTGCCGGCGCAAACTCCTCTTCTGTAAGAAGTTCTTTCAGCACTGCCAGCACGCCGGCCGCAAAGGCGACCATCACAGGCTGTGTCGTTTTCGTATCCGAAAGGATTTCCGCAGGCCCTTCAAAGGCTGCTGTTCTCTGCTCTTCGCTGAGCAGATCAAAGATTCTGCGAAATGCCGGATACGTATCATAAAGGTCTTCTCCCATGCCGGTCTTCTGACTTCCCTGACCGGCAAATAACAGTCCCAGTTTCATATTGTTCTCCATTCTGAAGCAATTTCCTTCATCAGCGCAGCCACCGTAGTCATCTCCTTGATTTCTCCCACACGGCTGTCACAAAAGAAAAGCCCCTCTTCATAATTTCCGTAATAAGCGCTGATCAGCGCATCGGTGATGCAGTATGGTGTTTCAGACGGTCTGCAGGTTCTGATACAGCCGATACACTCTTTTGGCGGTTTCCGCGCGCCCAAAGACACCTCTTCTGTCAGCGGCGTCCGAAGCCCCCGTCCCGGCATACCTACAGGACTTGTAAATACACATACATCCTCAGAAGCAGCATCGATAATGATCTTCTTAAAGCTTTCTGTCGCATCACATTCTTCTGTGGCTATAAAGCGGGTTGCAATCTGCATACCATATGCGCCTGCTTCTTTTACCGACTTCATATCTTCTGCGGTGAACACGCCGCCCGCTGCAAAAACCGGAATCGTTCCGGCTTCCCTTACCACGTCTTCCGTCAGCTCTGCAAGGCTTTTCGCGCCTTGCTCCGCTTCTTCCCGTGAAAATCCCAGATGGCCCCCTGCCGATACGCCCTCGCATACCATAAAATCTGCGCTGCGCCGATGTCTCTTTTCCCACATATGCAGAATGGTCTTTGCCGCTCTGCCGCCGGACACAACCGGCGCAATCATCACATCAAAATCCTTGACTGTCTCAGGAAGAGAAAGGGGCAGTCCCGCGCCGGAAATCACTGCATCGACGCCTTCCTCGCAGGCTGTTCTCACCATATCCTCATAATTGGATGTCACGGACATGGCGTTAATTCCGATCAGACCTTTTCCGCCGGAAAGCTCCCGCGCTTTCCGGATTTCCGCCTTCAGCGCCCGTCTGTTTGCCTCATCGGGATTTTCTCTGAAATCAGGCTCTCTGAATCCGATATTGGCAGTGGAAATCACACCCATACCGCCCCGGGAAGCCACAGCGCCTGCCAGAGATCCCATGGAAATTCCGATGCCCATACCGCCCTGTATCACCGGAACTTCCAGTTTACTCAACAATGCATTCATATTCTTTTACCATATTCTCAAGAATTGTGCGAACCGGCAGGATCTCGCGAACCATGCCGCTGACCTGTCCTGCCATCAGCGAGCCTGCTTTCACATCTCCGTCTTTTACCGCTTTGCGAAGGGAACCGAGGGTGAACTTTTCCAGTTCCATCTTGTCTGCGCCTTCTTTTTCCAGACGCGCATATTCGCGGGTCATGGGATTTTTCAGGCAGCGCACCGGCGCACCGGCATTTCTTCCGGTTACAATGGTATCGTTGTCTTTCGCCTTTACCACCGCCAACTTATAATTTTCGTGAACCGGACACTCACAGCTTGCCAGAAGGCAGGTTCCCACCTGCACACCGCACGCGCCAAGGGCAAATGCCGCCGCCAGCTGTCTTCCGCCTGCGATACCGCCTGCGGCGATAACCGGAAGATCCACCGCGTCGCACACCTGCGGTACCAGTGTCATGGTAGTCAGCTCACCGATATGCCCCCCGCTTTCGCATCCCTCTGCAATGAGACCGTCTGCGCCAAGCCCTGCAAGACGCTTTGCCAGTGCCACGGAAGATACGACAGGAAATACCTGGATTCCCGCAGCCTTAAACAGTTCCATATATTTTCCCGGATTTCCCGCTCCGGTGGTTACAACCTTCACCTTTTCCTCTGCTGCAATCTCCGCCATCCGATCCGCTTCCGGATTCATCAGCATAATATTCACACCAAAGGGTTTTTCTGTCAGAGACTTGCAGATCCGGATTTCTTCTCTCAGCTTCTCTGCGTTCATACCGCCTGCGCCGATAATACCGAGGGCGCCGGCTTCCGACACAGCCGCTGCAAAGGCGCCGTCTGCAATATTGGCCATACCGCCCTGAAATACGGGAAACTCAATTCCCAGAATCTCACTGATTTTTTTCATCACTCTCTCCTCATCTGTCCGATACAAGATTCAATCCACATACATCCGTAAGTAAGCCCTGCGCCAAATCCCGTGCAAACCAGACTGCGCCGGAAAGAAAGCAGCCCCTGCTCCTTCATTTCACACAGCGCAATGGGAATGCTTGCCGCCGATGTATTGCCGTACTCATATAAATTCTTAAAAAATTTCTGCCGGTCGCGGCTGATTCTCCGCGCTGCAGCGTCGATAATCCGCTCATTCGCCTGATGGCAGACAAAATAGTCCACATCCGCTTCGGTGCGGTTCATCTGTGTCAGCACAGCGCTGATACACTCCGGAACCTTGCTGACCGCAAAACGGTACACTTCCTGTCCCGCCATCTCGATTCTGCCGCGCTTTCTGCCGCAGAAAAGCACTTCGTGATTGGGAACGCAGCCTCCGTAAAAACTGAATTCCGCTTCTTCATCATAAGCAAGAACCGCAGCGCCGGCGCCGTCACCGAACAGCACACAAGTGCTCCGGTCTGTCATATCCATCAGCGGCGAAATTTTTTCACTGCCGATAATCAGCGCATACTTTCCGTTTTTCCCGCCGGCCAGAAGCCCGTCCGCAAGATTGCATCCGAAGATGAATCCCGCGCACGCCCCGTTTAAGTCAAATGCCATCACCCGTTCGGACAGACCCAGCGTTCCGCATACGCTGCAGGAAACGCCCGGTGTAAAATCATCCGGCGTAAAGGTGCACACAATGCACAGCCCAATCTCGCTGCGGTCGATGCCGGCTGAATGAATTGCTTCTTCTGCTGCCTCTGCCGCCATGTCTGCATTGGTTCTGTTTTCCGCAAAATATCTGGATCTGATGCCCGTTTTGTTCTGAATCCATGCATCCTGCGTATCTACAATTCTTTCCATATCGCTGTTGGTCACAACGCGGTCTCCCTGTGCTTTTCCGAGACCGATGATTCTACTGCCTGCCATCTTTTGTCTGTTCCGCCTTTCTTTTCTGCTTTCCGATCATTCTGAGCCTGCGGTACCGTTCCTTCTGCAGCGCCTGCGGGCTCAGCTGTGAAAGCTCGGAAAGATTTGCTGCAAGGGATTTCTCTACCGCCCGGTACACTGCCGCAGCATTCTGATGGGCGCCCTCTTTCTCGGGAATCACCTCATCACAGATTCCAAGCTCATATAGGTCCTGCGCTGTCAGTTTCATAACTTCCGCCGCCTCTTCCCATCTTGCCGCATCTTTCCAGAGGATACTGGCAAAGCCTTCCGGTGAAAGAATGGAAAAGATACTGTTTTCCAGCATAATAAGCCGGTCGGACACTGCCATGGCAAGAGCACCGCCGCTTCCGCCTTCTCCGATACACACGGCAACAGAAGGCACCTTCAGCTCTGACATGACAGAAAGACATCTTGCAATGGCTTCGCCCTGCCCGCCTGCTTCCGCCTCCATGCCCGGATATGCTCCCGGCGTATCAATCAGCGTAATCACGGGCCTTCCGAACTTTTCTGCCTGCCGCATCAGCCTTTCTGCTTTTCGGTAACCTTCCGGATTGGGCATACCGAATCTGCAGGTCATATTCTCTTCAAGACTTCTTCCCTTCTGATGACCGATGACCGTCACGGGCCTTTCGTGAAAAAATGCGATTCCGCCTGTCACCGCGCCGTCGTCGCCATGCTTTCGGTCTCCCGCCATGGGAATAAAGTCATCAAAAATCTGTTCTATATAGTCGCCGGCTGTGGGTCTTTTCGGATCTCTCGCAAGACGAACCCTGTCAGCCGCGTTTTTTTCATTCCTGTTCAAACTTACCTCTCCTGTCATGCATACGAAGCAGCTGCATCAGCATGTCTCTCATGTCCCCGCGTTCCACGATGCAGTCCACAAACCCCTGCGCCCGCATAAATTCAGCACGCTGAAAGCCTTCCGGCAGCTTCTGCCCGATGGTCTGCTCGATAACCCGCGGTCCTGCAAATCCAATCAGCGCATCCGGCTCTGCCAAAATAATATCTCCCAGACTGGCAAAACTTGCAGTCACGCCGCCGGTGGTCGGATTGGTCAGCACAGAAATATACAGAAGTCCCGCTTCGCTGTGCCGTGTCACTGCGGCTGAGGTTTTAGCCATCTGAAACAGCGACAGAATTCCCTCCTGCATTCTTGCCCCGCCTGATGTGCAGAAAATAATCAGCGGAAGCTTTTTCTTCAGCGCATACTCACAGGCTCTGGTAATTTTTTCTCCTACTGCCGTCCCCATACTGCCCATCATGAAACGACTGTCCATGGCACAGAGCACTGCTTTTCTGCCTCCGATTTTTCCGGTGGCGGCAATGACCGCCTCTTTTAGACCGGTCTGTTCCCTCTGCTGCGCCAGTTTTTCGTCATAGCCCGGAAAATTCAGCGGATTTCCGCTTTTCACCGAGCCGCAGATTTCACGAAGGCTTCCGGGATCCGCCACCATCTTCAGTCTGTATCTTGCGGAAATTCTGTAGTGATGTCCGCAGAACGGACACACATAATGCCTTTCTGCCAGCGCTTCCTTTGATGAAAATTGACTGCAGGAAGGGCATTCCACTGCTTCTTCCCTGATACTGCGCAGCGCTGTCAATATTTTTCTCTTCTGCTTAAACGGATTCATTTCTGCCTCCTGCCTCTTCATAAACATCCAGAAGTTCATGGAGATGGTTTTCTATAAATCCGGTATCGTAGCCGCCTCTGAGAAAATCACTGTGATACATCAGAAGATGCTGTACCGGCAGGGTGGTTTTCACCCCGGTAATCACCATCTCCTCAAGCGCCCGCCGCATGCGACGCACCGCTTCAAGTCTGGTCGCACCGCAGGCGATGACCTTTGCCACCATAGAGTCATAGTAAGGACTGATTCTGCACCCGTTATAAAGGGCGCTGTCCACACGGATTCCAGCACCTGCCGGAAAATGAATAAACTCTGCGGTTCCCGGGTCCGGTGTGAAGTTTCTGTATACATCTTCCGCTGTGATTCTGCATTCGATGGCGTGGCCTTTTATTGCAATATCGTCTTGCGAAAATCCCAGAGAAAGTCCCGACGCAATCCGAAGCTGCTGTCTGACGATATTCACACCGGTCACCATTTCTGTCACCGGGTGTTCCACCTGAATTCTGGTATTCATTTCTATAAAATAAAAATTGTCGTCCCGGTCTACGACAAATTCCACAGTTCCCGCATTTTCATAGCCGCATGCCTTCGCTGCCGCAACAGCCGCTTCTCCCATTTTTTCGCGCAGCTGTTCGGACACACCCCATGCCGGCGCTTCTTCGGCCAGCTTCTGATTTCTTCGCTGCAGGGAACAGTCTCGGTCCCCAAGGTGCACTACCTGTCCTCTGCTGTCCGCCAGAATCTGAAATTCTATGTGCCGCGGGTTTTCAATCAGTTTTTCCACATACATCTGTCCGTCGCCGAAACAGCTTTCCGCTTCGGCTGCGGCAGCACTGAAAGCTTCTCTGACCTCTTCCCGGCTGAACGCCTTGCGCATTCCTCTTCCGCCTCCGCCGGCGGCCGCCTTAAGCAAAACGGGATAACCGATGCGCTCCGTCACCTCTGCTGCCGCTTCTGCATTTTCCACAGCGCCGTCTGAACCCGGTACCACCGGAACATTGTGCTGCTGCATCAGTCTGCGGGCAGAGGCTTTGTTTCCCATCTGTTCAATGACTTCCGCAGACGGTCCGATAAATTTCAGACCTGCTGCGGCACACGCTTCTGCAAACTCGCTGTTTTCCGAAAGAAATCCGAAACCCGGATGGACTGCATCACAGCCTGTTGCTTTTGCAGCTTCAATGATGCTGCCTATATTCAAATAGCTTTCGGACGCCCTTGGACCGCCGATACAGACTGATTCCGGCGCAATCATACGGTGAAGGGATTTTCTGTCCTCCGTGGAATACACTGTGACAGCTTCGATCCCGCAGTCCAGACATTCTCGAAGAATCCGCACCGCAATCTCGCCGCGGTTTGCGATTAAAACTTTTTTCAGCATCTCTCAACCTCAAACAGCACCTGGTCATACTCTGCCAGCTCGCCGTTTTTCCCTCTGATTTTTCTGATGGTCCCCGAAACCGGTGATTTCAGTTCGTTCATCATTTTCATCGCTTCCAGAAGGCAGAGAACCTGCCCCTTTTCAACCTTCTGTCCTTCCGTTACATACGGCGCCTCCGCCGGAGACGGTGCGGCATAATATACGCCGACCAGCGGCGCTCTTACCGCTTCAAGAACTGTGCTTTGATTCCCGCCGGCAGTTTCTGAAGACAGAGTCTCAGCCTCCGGCGTCTCTGCCATCTTCTTAGCCACAGTCTCTGCAGAAACGGTTCCTGCGGCAGCTGCCGCTCCGCCTGCTGCTTTGTATGGTTCTCCCCCTTGCAGATTGCGGGAAAGATGCAGGCGGAAGGAAGCATTCTCGATTTCCAGTTCTGTGAGGGAGGAACCGTCAAAAACGGAAATCAGTTCATAGATGTCTTTCTGTTCCATCATTTATGCCTGATACTTTGCAATACATGCTGTAATGTCGCTTACCAGCTTCAAATTGCCCAGCTCTTCATCGGGAATCTTGATGCCGAATTCTTCTTCCAGCGCCATAACCAGTTCTACGGCATCCAGAGAATCGATGCCCAGATCGTCAGCGATAGAAGCGCTTTCCGTAATCTTTGCTTCATCACAGCCCAGTGTGTTAACCATTGTTTCTTTTACTTTTTCAAAAATCATCTTTATTTCTCCTTGTCGTGTTATTCTCTAAAATTATTTCATGAATTTTACTTAAAATATTTTAACTAAAATTCTTTAATTATATTAGCAGAGTTGCAGGCGGCTGTCAACTGTTTTTTTCAAAAAGAAAAAAACGCCTTCCGCTTCAGTTAGAAGCAAAAAGCGTTTCTTTATGCAAAGCCTTCTGTCGGGGCTGTCTGTTGCAGTCATCCTGCCGAAGAGTAAGGCTGCAGCTGTTGCAGCAAACCGCATCCGCATAGGTTCTGTTTTTATGGAGAAAATCATTGGTTTTTTATCGCAAAAGAGTATAATATAGGTAAGTGCCTAATCAGAGGGTGGATTGTGATTTGACCTTGAAGCCGTCATAATTA
>CALBGO010000082.1 GCA_937894585.1 uncultured Eubacterium sp. | reverse complement strand
GGAGTAAAATGCTCGCATTTGCATTTTACCTGACACCCTCAGATTAGGCGCTTACGACTTAACAACAAGGGTTGCCAACTTTTCAAGAGTTTTCTGTATCTCGTCATTTGCGACATCTGCATAGAAATCATCTAAGTAGATAACTGGTGCAGTAGTTTCCTGCGGAAGTTCAACTATCATAGCTTCTCTTTCGATATTCACTTTCTGAATATGCCTGAAGCTAATTACACAATCCCGAAAACTTCCCGGCAGATAGTCCTTAAGTTCCTTTTCAATAACTTCTTTGAATTCTTCCATCTTTAACATTTTTCATTTCTCCTTTCGAATTACAAGTTGTAACTGTGAGCATCAAGCATTTTGTTCACTTGATAGCTGGAGCATACGCTTTTTCGATTGGATTGCAAGTTGGAGATTTCGCAGAAATACTATCTTGCAAGAAATGAGAAAAAGTATAAAATGCGACGCCAAGTGAACAGAAAGCAAAATCTTTCTGCCTCCGGCAGAAAATACCTTTTCCCGCAAATTTTCGGACGGTATTCCGGAGATTTGCTCTGCTTGCAGATTTTTCTGCAAGCACAACAAACAATCCGATGCCCTGCTGTGCAGGGCGATAATTAAAAAGAGCGACTCAGCTCGCTCTTTTCTCCGCTTCACATTACTGAAACTGTATTCATTTGCAGATATATATTTATCAGCAGCCTGGCGGCTCTGCATTTAGTACAAATGCAGAGCATTCTGCACATTTTTTTCTTATTTCCGATTCAGATGTCTCCTCATACAGACCGAAGCAAAATACTCTATTATCATCCATACCATATTCGTGAGTGGTAATATTTGCCTTTCTGCAATCATCATCAAGGGTTTTTCCCCTCTGTATCTGCCTTTTAATTGCCTTATTCATACTGCACCACCTTTCAAATTCTGCGGGAATGATAATGAACTCTTTCCCGTAAGGCAACTATCCTTATATTTTTCAATCGACACATTTTCTTTGCACAATACGATATCTCTTATCCAAAACCATAATTGTTTCATAAACATGCGTTTCTACATTTAATATCATCAATTTCGCATATGTTGCACTAACTTCTTTCAGTTTATACCAATGTGCAGGGGTCAGATTTCCTTCTGTAATACCATTATTTAATGGGTTTTCTGCAGCATAGGTTGGTTCTACCCAGGATACTTCGGAAACCTTTTGTACTTTCATTTCATCCAGCTTTTCATTTATCTTTTCCAGTGTAAGCATATCTACAACTCCTTTGTACTTTTATCACTTGTGTATAGCCTGTTTTTTTCTCACATTCTACCAAGGGAGCGATTGCTCCCTTGATTCACTGCTTTGCTCGTTCTTCGTATTCTTTACGATTTTGCTGTATTTTCTGCCGGATTTTCCTTTTCCGGGAATTATGAGCTTCCGCTATTCCGAAAAAAGCCATCACACCAACTGCCACCCAAAGCAACCATAATCTTGATAAGACACCTATCATCAGTTCAATATACTCCATTTTTACCTCCAATCTTACTTCGTCAGTAGATGTAACTGTGAGCATCAGGTGTTTGTTCACTTGATAGCTGGAGCATTGATTTTTCGGCTGGAGTGCAAGTTGGAGATTTCGCAGAAATACTATCTTGCAAGAAATGAGAAAAATCGTATAATGCAAAGCCAAGTGAACAGAAAGTAAAATCTTTCTGCCCCTGGCAGAAAACACCTTTTTCTCAAATCTTCGGACGGTATTCCGGAGATTTGCTCTGACAGCAGAACCCGTTCCGTTGCCACAACAACGGATCAGAACACCCTGCGGTGCATGATATAAAAAAGAGCAAGATTTCTCTTGCTCAAGATCGTATTTTTCTGATTAAAATAAGTCGCTGTGTGTACCGGTTCTCATTAGCAGTAAAATGAGTTCATCTTCCCGCACTTCATATATCAAAAGCCAATCGGGTGCAATATGACACTCACGACAACCTGCATAATTTCCAATCAGCTGATGGTCTTTATGCTTTTCGGGAAGCTGCTGCTGGTTCACCAGCAAAGAAATTACCTCTTTCAGTTTACTTTCATCATATCCTCTCTGCTTCATTTTTTTATAGTCCTTTTTGAAGCGGGATTGATATTGAATTTTAAGCATTTAAGTCCTCCATCAGTTCATCAACAGAGGTAAATGTTTTACTCATTCCAACTCCATTTCGGGCGTCTTCTATAGCTTGCAGCGTTTCTTCATTTGGCTGCATAGTAATATTAAAAGGAATACCCTGTTCTCTGACGGCTTGTGATGCAAAAATGTTAAACGCAGTTGTCATATTCAACCCAAGCTGCTGAAACAATTTTTCTGCATCACGCTTCAAATCACTATCCATTCTAATCGTTACACTGGATTTAGACATATTCATCACTCCTTCCTACAATGATAGTGTACCGCTATTATACGAAAATTGCAATACAATAGCAACATAATATTACAGGAATGATTCCCGGAATTACTCAATCGCCTTATGATTCTCCGGCAGTAGACTAACAGATATTTTTTGTTTCATTTTCTCCCTACATTATCTGAAATTAAAGACAAACTGATCGTTATTCCCATGATATTCCACAGTCAGGATTGATCTTGCAGAATCATCCATCTTAAATTCCAAATAGGTAATATTTTTTTTATAATCCACAGTAATCAGCTGGGTACAGGTGATTTTATTGACATCCATATAGAAATCATACTCTACAAGAAAGTCCTCGGCTTCCTTCATAAATCGCTCGTAACGATCACCTAAATATGTTTCCTTTAATTCATCTGGTATGACAACTTTAAGCCCCATGTTTTTTTTAGCGGTTTCAGATTCAATATCTTTTTCATCGGTTCCCGGCAGATCGTTAATAATCGCCTGCCGTTCTTCCTCGCTAATTTTTTCTTCTGTTCCTTCCGGTTCTTTCGGTTTTTCTTCATCATCAGAAAAAAGTGCCGCGACAGAACTTCCGATTACGACCAATCCTACAATAATTGCTATAACTCCCCATACCTTCGGTTCTTTTAATTTTTCAACAAATTTTTTCATGATTCTCCTTTCACAGTTCTTGCACTACATCATTTACCCAATTTCTGTATGCTGCCTTCTCCATTCTTTCAATTTCTACTTTCTGTTTCATATACCGATATGCCTTGTTAATTTCATCCATATCCTTCATCTTTTGTGGAACCTTCGAAATCAGCTCAATTCCATCTTGCTTTAATAGATAAAATCTGCCGATTTTATCTATTAAAGGATTCTTTTCCAATGATTCTATGATTTCTGCAATTTCAAGATCTGTCCCTGCTGCATAAATCTTCAAAAGGCGAATTAAACTGCTTACTGTATGCAGTTCGGGAATCACGATTCGTTGTTCAACTTCCTTTAATATCACTTCCTGTCCGATGTAAAGTGCTTCTCCGCAAGGCATTTCTCCTTCCGCAATTTCTTTCCATCCGCTTTCTATTAAACAAGTCACTTTTGTCTGAAAGAACTCCCCTGCTGCTTTTATCGTTATAATCAATTCCTCTTCTTTAGCAGGTGCAGAAAACAAGTTCAGCTGTCTTCTGATCAGCAAATCCAATAGCGGTTTTTCATCTGGATTTTCATACCGATCTGCGAGTTTTTCATTTTGTAGAAGCACAATACCGCCGGCAGTATCTGCTTCCTTTATCATTTCTTTCGGAAGTTGACGGTATTTAACTTTTTCGGCATATTCCTTATATACATCAAGTTGCATATGCATAGGCAAGAGCATTTTTTCTATAATTTCCGGTCGCAAATTTTGTTCGGAAGTTTTAGGATATGTAATCAGACCACTTTCATAGAAATGTTCCATCATTTCCAATGCGGATAATACCGGTATTCCGGCATTATCCGCAGCTTCAATCAGCTCAAGATAAGAAAACGGTAAAGGCGGCACCTCTTTTTTTCGCTTTTCTATCTCTACAATTTTTCCTGGTATATCCCTAAAACATTCCTTTCTCTTACTTCCTGCACTCTCTACCAGTTCTGCAGAAAAAACCGTGTTTCCTGCCTGAAATTTCCCAAAAGTTTTATGGGTAAAGTCTCTCTCAGTAATTTCGCTGCGCCTTTTCTCGATTTGTGCTAAAACAGGCAATACTTTGTAGTCACAACACCACCTTCCCGCTCCTGCCGTCACGGCGCTTTGGATTCTCGTCTCTGTCCATTTTTTCAACTGAAATGTTTCAAAGCTCCCGTGCAGCCTGCAGCTTTTTCCCTGCCTTAAAGATCCGCTCATTGTACGCACATCACAGGTAAGTACTACAGATTTTTCAAGTCCTGCCGCTTGCTGCAGCATTTGAAATGCAGTCTGTCCGTCCGCCGTCGGTTCAAAAGCATTATAAAATGTTGTAATTTGACTACCGGCATAAGCAGAAAAAACATCAGCATACGGCAAGTGATTTGCACACAGCTCCTCTCTTTCAATCAAGAGCAGCTTTATTTTACACCCATCCGTTCTTTTTTGGTAAATTCCATCTTTTAACTCAAGGTTTAGTCGTTTCCGAAGCGCCCGGTAAATCAAATTACAGTCGGTCAGATATATTTTAATTCCAATCATCTGTAACTACTCCCAAAGATTTGCAAAAGCATTTGTAACCGTTTCAATTAAAACAGTGCGTATCTCGGGATATGCAAGTGCAATCAGGCCGGTTGCGGCCAGCACTGCTATTACAATACTGGCTGCAACACGGATCGCAATTGCACCGGTTTTAATCAGGAACTTTCCCATATTGCTGGTTTCTTTTACAATTACCTTCTCTTCGATATCATACTTTTTCCGGAGCCTTTCCTGCTCCTGCTGCTCATGTATAATTTCCTGCTTTTTCTTATAAATGCTATTCATTTCTTCTTACCCTTTCTCTTAAAGAATCGTTTCTTTTCTTTTTCCGCATCTTCAGCAGCAATTTCCTGCAACACTTCTTTCATTTTTTCTGTCATTTCTACCGGTACAATTTTCTGGTATAGATCCAGATCCGGTACACTAAATGGGTTCGGCGTATAATCGGCAAAAACAGCAAGTCTGTTTTCATTAGTAGCATTTCCCGGAAGTTTAATTCCGACAATTGTTTTTAACACATCTGCTTTTACATCTTCCGGCACAAATGATAAAATCAGGCTGCAATCAGCAAAAAGCGGAATAGCTAAAAACTGCTGCAAATAATCAAACTCTGCAGGCTTTCCACCTGCCACCATAATTCTGGTATCATCTTTCACGAAAGCTGTTCGGTCAAAGTCCCTGTCTAAAATACTGCCATAATCATAGACATAATAATCATAGTTCTGATTTTTTGCGACATTTAACGCTTCGTTTCCGATATACATATCAACATTCTTAAAGATCGCTTTTCCTGCTAAGTTACTGTCAGTAAGTGTTATGTATTTCTCCACATAAGTTCTTTCTCGCTCTGTGCCGCTTTTGAGAGTAAGATCAAAATACCGCTTCTGGTTCATTTCGATGTAACACGCACTATATCCTTTTGCCTGCAGATACTTTACAATCTGCAGCGCCTGTGTTGTTGTTCCAACTCTGCTTTGCGTTCCTGCAATTCCGATGGTTTGAAACGACTCGATATGTGCTTCTGCTGCAGCCTGTCTCTCCTGTACTTTCTCAAGTTCTTTGCGCCCGTTTGCATCATAGTATCCTGTAATATTCTTGATTAACTGCTCTTTCAGACTGGTCGCAGTTCCTGAAAAGATGAACCGTTTCAAATCTTCCGCATACAGCGCCTGTGTCATAACAGATTCAGGTATAAAGGATGGCATATAAATAATTGGAATTGCAGAAATTGCTCTCGCAGTCTGTGCAATTTCCTTTGCGATTTCTTCTGCATCATTAATAAAGGCGTCTACATCATAAATCAGAATTTCTACAGGTGTGTTGTGAGAAAGCATCAGAATTTCGTTCGTAATGTGCCGAATATTTCCCGGTGCTTCCATCTGCTGATACTGATATCCATTGCTTTTTGCAACCTCTTCCGCAAAGTATCCATTTTCTTTATTGCCGATAAAAACCATTTTCTTCATACATTCACATCCCTTTCTGCGCAGCCTTTATTTTCTCTTGCATCTTGATTTTTTCCTGCAGCTCACGAATATCGGCTGCAGCACTGTCACACTTGGATTTCAAATCAGATATTTCGCTCTGAAGCGTGTTAATCTGCTCCAGTGTTTCGCTCTTTTCTTCATCAGTCTGAAACTCTTCTTTTTCTTCCAGTTCTGAAATTCTTGTTTCTGCATTTGCAATCGTTTTTTCATACTTACTTATTTTCGTTGCAAGTTTTGTAATATCACGGTCAAACATATCAATTTTATAATCCGACGCCTGAATGCGATAATCTGTTTCCGTACAAGTTTTTAGTTCAGAAACTCGCTTGATAGCCTTTTTCGAAGTATAAAACTTCAAGGTGTTGAATACCGCATCATTACTTGCATCTGCCTTTATATCCATTCTCAGTGAAATCTCAGTCCACCGCGGATGCACACCTTTTATCCGAAGCACAACAAAATCTTTTGCATTTACAACCGTCTCCACATCAAAATATCCTCTGCTTCTTTCCAGGGCAGACCATTTGTATGTGTCTATTCCATCAGTCGCACTGTTAGTGATTTCAAGTATAACTTCCTGCACTTGTTCATTTTCATCATATACCCAGGAAATCAGTGTCACATTACGGTCGTTGCCACTAACAGTCGCACCGATTGGTGTTTCGTCAATATCTTCATAACTTGCCGGCATCCAAACCTTTGATGTAAAAAAAATAAAATATCCGGCAATAAAAATAATGAAAAAACTGATTAGAAAGCGGTTCCCGTTTCGTTTCATCTTTGCATTTTTTTCTTTTATTACCTGTTCATTAACAGCATCTTTTATCTGCATTACTCTATCTCCAAATCAAATTTCTTTCGGGTGTCTTTCATCTGCTGCAGTTTTTCTTTTTCCGGACCTTCTTTTACATAGTCTACTTTTACACCAAGCTCTCTTGCTTTAACAAGATCACGAAATTGTTCATTTGCCAGTGTCCCATCGTCCTGCTGTTGTATTAAAATATAATCAGCATTTTCAATGTCGTCTGTATAAATGATTCTGTATTTAGTGACTTTTTGTTTTCTAATCTTTTCTTTCAACATCCTACTCGCAGACACATAAATCTGTCGTTCCATTCTTTCGCCTCCCTCATATAGTTTCATAGTAAAAGGACCGCAAAAGCGATCCTCTATTCTTTCATTTTTCTATGCAATATAACCTGCGTCGTTTAAGCTTATGTACCCGTTTCTACCAATTATCAGATGGTCCATCAATTTGATTCTAAGAAGTCTCATGGCTTCTTCAATCTCTTTGGTCGTTTTAATGTCTTCCCCTGATGGCGTCGGATCCCCACTCGGATGATTATGCATCATAATTGTAGCTGCAGCGTTTGACAATATCAGAAACTTTGCAAGTTCTCGCGGATGTACAAGTGCACTGCTAAGTTCTCCAATTGATGAAATTTGATACCCTATTACTTCTAATTTTGCATTCAGCGCAAGTACAACAAACTTTTCTCTGTCCCACTTGTCCATTTTCAGTTCTTCTCTTCCAAATTTTGATACTTCTTCTGAGCTACACATACGATACTCCTCCTTTGTCTCCCAAACCTTTTCTTCTTTCAGATATAATTCATACTTTCTAACTTCCATTTTAATTCTCCTTTCAGGCTAATGTGTATTCAAGTTTCAAGTTATTCACTTGATAGCTGAGTATTAACCTGACGGACCTGCGTAGCTGCAGCGGTCAATGTGTCATACCTGACGGTGGAGAAACGGTATCCTCTGATATCGTTTACAACCGCTCGCTCATTGACAGGAAGCGAAAGCGAAGACAAAAAATAAAGCAGCAAGTGAATCACAAGTAAAATCGGAACTGAAAGTTTTTTCCTTTCAGTTCCCACCAAATTCAAATTATCTCATGGCTTTTTCGAGACTGTGAAAAAAAGTCTGTAAATTTAATTAACTGATCAATAGCCTTCT
>CALBGO010000081.1 GCA_937894585.1 uncultured Eubacterium sp. | reverse complement strand
GCTTTATTACTATATCACCCTCAACTCTCTCTGTCAATACCCTTTTTTATCTTTTCTTACCTTTTTTGTCTTTTTTTAAAACTGTATATCCCAACCGAAAGACCGAATCCAGTTTTATCTTTCAATTAATAGTGATATCTTTTTTTATATTTTATGAACATAAATATTGACAGACAAATAGCTGCAAGTTCTGCCGCCGGGGTTGCCATCCATACGCCTGTTACACCCAGAAGTGCAGGCAGCACCAGCATTGCGGCAACCATAAATACAAAGGATCTGGAAAATGCCAGTATTGCTGAAATCAATCCATTTGACAGCGCGGTAAAGAGTCCGCTGGCAAAAACATTAAAGCCGATGAAAACCAGCGCCGCTGAACAAATTCGATTTCCGGTTACCGCCAGATCGTATACCGGATTTTCCGGTCTTGCAAATACCGATACCAAAGGTTCCGTCACAGCAAGAGAAGCAATCAGCGTAACAGCTGCAATGGTTCCGATTATTTTTAAGCTCAGATAAATCAAGCGCTTTAATTTTTCATGATTCTGTTCTCCGTAATAAAAACTTATCATCGGCGCAACACCGTAAGAGTAACCTGTATACAGAGAAGTTGCGAACATCAGAACATACATAATAATAGTAATCGCCGCTACGCCGTTTTCCCCCACATATTTCAGCATTGTCCAGTTGAACATCATGGTAACAATGCCAGTCACCAGCGCAGTTGCCATTTCCGAACTTCCGTTTGTTGCTGCGCTCAGTAACGTTTTCAGTCTGCAGACCGGCCTTACAAAATGAAGCAGACTGCTTTTCCTGAAAAAGATCACAATCCCAACAACTGCTATTACAGAATATCCCAAGCCGGTCGCAATCGCTGCTCCCGCAATACCCAGACCAAAAACAGCGATAAAAAAGTAATCCAGTACCATATTCAGTACTCCGCCGGCAATTGAACAGATCATAGAAAGCGCTGCCTTCCCTGCTGCAATCATATACAATGTAAAATTATTCATTAAAAGAATCGGAATCGTAAAAATGAGATACCGGCTCAAGTATATATGACAGTACTCTGAAACTTCAGGCGACAAACTCATACTTGCAAAAAAACTGTCCATCGTCAAATATCCAATCGAGGCCATCAAAAGCCCTACCACCACATTTACAATAATCAGAAAAGTAAAATCTTCATTGGCTTCCTGTCTCTTCTGTGCTCCAACCTTTCTCATAATTACAGCACTTCCGCCTGTGGCAAGCATCGTAGAAATCGCTGTGACCAGTGATATAACAGGAGCTGTCAAATTCACTGCAGATAACGCATCTGTACCGATGAGGTTTGAAACGAATAACCCGTCAACCATCGTATAGAATGACATAAATACGGTCATCACAATCGTCGGTACTGAAAATTTCATAACATTTTTCAAAGTAACGGGCTGATTATATGCATTTTCACCTGCCATAATTTAAAAATCCTCCTTGATTTTTTTTAACACATTTTATATAATAAACCGTACAGTTACTGTATGGTCAAGAGGAAATTCAAAAATGATAAAAGAAAATCACACTTTATTGACAATCGGACAATTTGCCAAGCTGCACGAAATCAATAAAAAAACACTCATGTGGTATGATGAGATCGGCTTACTGAAACCTTATTGCATCAAAGAAAACGGCTACAGGTATTACAATTACCAGCAAAGCTCAACACTGGAAACAATTTTGCTGCTGCGTGAATTGAATATGTCGCTGGAAGAAATCGCACAGTTTATGAAAAACCGCACGATGAACAATCTCGATTTTCTCCTGTCAGAAAAGGTTGAGGAATTAGAACAGCGAATTGCACATCTGAAATCAGTACAGAAAATACTTCAGAACCATCAAAGCCATATAAAAACACTGCAGTCATTGGATTTGTCTTCTATTCGTCTCGTAGAAAAAGAAAGCTGTTATCTGATTGCAGTTGATACCGAAAAAAATGATTCTTTTGAACAAGAAATCGAAAAAGTTATTGAAAAAGTAAAAAAATACCAGCTTCACCGTCTGCACGATGCATCTTACGGCTCTATGATTCCTGTTGAAAACCTTTATCACGGCAAACTCACCGAATACACTTCATTATACATTGAAATGCCTTATCCGATTTCAACGGAAGGACTTCATCTGCAGCCTTCCGGAACATATCTCAGAGCCTTCTGCAAAGGAAACTGGAACAAACTTCCTGATAAATACAGGGAAATTCTAAGTTTCGCAGAGCAAAACAATTTATCACTGTATGGTTTTGCCTATGAAATGGGAATCAATGAACTGGTGATTGATAATATAGACGACTACATCACGCAGATTGAAATACCGGTAAAGATTACAAAGTAGTCAGGGGCGCTATCCCGATCAGGCTCTGCCTGTAAGGCGTTTCTCCTCGTCTCCCCTTTCGGTCGACTCGGACCGCTCACTACTCCCGGCTCCACCGGAGCCGCTCCTTTTACAGTCGTGCCCGAGGGTTCAAGTCCTTACCATAACATAAAAAAACTCCTTACACCACAAGGTGCAGGAGTTTTTTTGGTGCGCGATGAGGGACTTCACTGTGTCTTCTTCGAAGACTCGCCGTCCTGCGCAGGCTTCTTCAGCCTGCTTGTACCACTCCTTACTCGACAGTTCACCGAACTGTCTCGCTTTACAGTCGTGCCCGAGGGTTCAAGTCCTTACCATAACATAAAAAAACTCCTTACACCACAAGGTGCAGGAGTTTTTTTGGTGCGCGATGAGGGACTTCACTGTGTCTTCTTCGAAGACTCGCCGTCCTGCGCAGGCTTCTTCAGCCTGCTTGTACCACTCCTTACTCGACAGTTCACCGAACTGTCTCGCTTTACAGTCGTGCCCGAGGGTTCAAGTCC
>CALBGO010000080.1 GCA_937894585.1 uncultured Eubacterium sp. | reverse complement strand
TGGTTACAAATTGCTATTTAGATTGTGTTCCACCCCAACTATTGACATAGAGCCCTTTTTTATTTCCGTCTACAACAAACGCCCATCCTTTCGGACGGGCGTTTCTTTGGCGGAGAGTCAGGGATTCGAACCCTGGGTCCTGTTAAGGACACAGCATTTCGAGTGCTGCACGATCGACCACTCTGACAACTCTCCTAATTCAACTAAGCTGTTCAAATCAGCTGATAACTTATTTATTATACCACATTCATATCGATTATTCAAGTCAGAATTCTTCCGAAGCAGCTTTTCCGTGTACATCACGAAACGGCTTTCCCGTTTATACATTTCGAAGGGATATTTCCTGCGGTATTCCCAAGTTATTTTAAGTTATTGCGAACGACTTCTTCAAAAAAAGAATCCGTAAATCATAATAAAAAAACTGCTGTGAGTTTCAAAAGCGAAAGCTTCACAGCAGAAAATAATATACTTCAATACAAGATGATTATAAAAAGGATTTACAAAATCAAAAAACTTTATGCGTTCTGTCCGGATGCCTACAGTTTGCTCAGTACATAATCCGCAAATTCTCTGCAGGTTGCGCCGTCTTTTGTTCCGGTTACAACAACCTTCTTTTCTTCTTCATTGCAGATACGCAGCGCTTCTGCCAGTTTATCGGCTTTTTCTGTAAGCCCTATATGACGGATCATCATTTCCGCCGCCTTGAAAATACTGGACGGGTTGGCATAATCGGAAAGCCCGTCTTCAATCATACGGGGCGCGCTTCCGTGAATGGCTTCAAACATAGCATAGCGGTCTCCCATATTGGCGCTGCCTGCCGTTCCCACGCCGCCCTGAATTTCGGCAGCCTCATCGGTAATAATATCTCCGTAAAGATTCGGCAGAACAAATACCTGAAACTGATTCCTGATGGCAGGGTTCACAAGATTTGCGGTCATAATATCTATGTACCAGTCATCTGCCGTAATGCCCGGATAATCCGCGGCAACTTCGTGACAGATTCGGGTAAAATTACCGTCAGTCTTTTTCATAATATTTGCCTTGGTTACAATAGCCACATTGGTTTTTCCGTTTGCAGCGGCATAATCAAAAGCTTTCTTTGCAATTCTGCGGGTTCCCGCTTCTGTTGTCACCTTAAAATCCATAGAAAGTTTACCCGGAATCTCCACGCCTCTGCTGCCCAGAACATATTCGCCCTCGGTGTTTTCCCTGTAAAAAATCCAGTCGACATCCTCCTCCGGCACCTGCACCGGCCGCACATTGGCATACAGATCCAGCTCCCTGCGCAAAGTCACATTTGCACTTTCCATAGTACCGCCCTTAGGCGTTGTGGTCGGTCCTTTCAGCAGCACATCGCAGGATTTGATTTCTGCCAGTACATCTTCTGGAACAGCTTTACCGGCTGCCATACGATTCTCAATAGTAAGGCCGTCAATCTTCTTCAGAACAATCCTGCCGGTCCCGATTTCATCCGCAAGCATCTTCGTAAGAACTCTTTCTGCCTGCGCCATAATAATCGGTCCGATGCCATCGCCGCCTGCGATACCGATGGTGATTTTTTCCATGGAGGTAAAATCTTTGGCATTTGCCCCTTTTTCCATCTCTTCCTGTCTTGCCAGCTGTTCCGTAATCAATGTCCGAAACTGCCGGCAGGCTTCTTCAATATATTCATTCATTCTGATTTCCTACCTTTGCTACATATTTCAAAAGACTGCCCGCCTTGAGAATCTCTTTCTGTCTGTCGGTGAAATTACACACCAATGTAAAACTTTCGCCGGTGGTTACATCGTTCAAAGTAATCTCTCCGCTGTCCATGCCGGCATACACACCGGTCAGCCGCAGCACATCACCCTGATTCACTTTATCATAATCATCAGGATTTTTGAAAGTCAATGGCATAATACCCGCGTTAATCAGATTTGCTGCATGAATTCTGGCAAAGCTCTTTGTAATGACCGCGCGCACGCCCAGATACAGCGGTACCAGCGCCGCATGTTCTCTGGAAGAACCCTGACCGTAGTTATTTCCGCCTACGATGATACTGGTTCCCGCTGCCTTCGCTCTTTCCGGGAAGGTTTCGTCACAGACACCGAAACAGAACTGTGACAGGTGCGGAATATTGGAGCGGTACGGCAGAATCTTAGAACCTGCCGGCATAATATGATCTGTAGTAATATTATCGCCTACCTTCAGCACCAGTTCCGCTTCCAAAGTATTTTCCTGAGGCTTGCTGTCAGGGAAAGCCTTGATATTCGGACCTCTCAGGATTTCCAAATCCGCCGCTTCTTCCAAATCCGCCGGCGGAATGATTGCGCTGTCATCGATCTTGAAGGCTTTCGGCACAGTGACTTCCGGCATTTCGGAAAGGAGCATCGGATCGGTGATTTCACCGGTTAAAGCCGCAGCAACCGCTGTTTCCGGAGATACCAGATAAACCTGACCGTCTGCCGTACCGGAACGACCTTCAAAATTTCTGTTAAAGGTCCGAAGGGATACCCCTCCGGAGTTTGGTGAGAATCCCATACCGATACAAGGGCCGCATGCACATTCCAGCACTCTTGCGCCGCTGGCAAGAATATCGGACAAAGCGCCGCAGTCAGCCAACATAGACAATACCTGCTTGGAACCCGGTGAAATGGACAGGCTCACCTCCGGTCTGATGGTTTTTCCTTTGAGCAGAGCCGCCACCTTTAACATATCATATAAAGAAGAATTCGTGCAGGAGCCTATGCAGACCTGATCTACCTTAACTCCTTTCAGACTGTCCACCGCCACTACATTGTCCGGGCTGTGCGGACATGCAATCATCGGCTTCAGAGAAGATAAATCGATATCGATGATTTTGTCATATACTGCATCGGGATCGCTCTTTAATTCTATGTAATCTTCACCGCGGCCTTCTGCTTCCAGAAAAGCGCGGGTTACTTCATCCGACGGGAAGATGGATGTGGTTGCGCCCAGTTCCGTTCCCATATTGGTGATGGTAGCTCTTTCCGGCACGGATAAGGTATCGATACCCGGACCGCCCCATTCGATAACAGCGCCTACGCCGCCTTTCACGGATAAAATCCGCAGTATTTCCAGACTGACATCCTTTGCGGTCACAAAATTCCGAAGTTTTCCGGTCAGATTGACTTTGTACATCTTCGGCATAGTGATGTAATAAGCTCCGCCGCCCATAGCAACCGCTACATCAAGACCGCCTGCACCCATGGCAAGCATGCCGATTCCACCGCCGGTCGGAGTATGGCTGTCAGATCCGATTAAAGTTTTGCCCGGTTTTCCGAAACGCTCCAAATGTACCTGATGGCAGATGCCGTTTCCCGGTCTTGAGAAATACAGACCGTACTTCTTTGCCATAGACTGAATAAATCTGTGATCGTCAGCATTTTCAAAACCGGACTGCAGTGTATTGTGATCGATATATGCAACGGAAAGCTCCGTTCTCACGCGGGGAATACCCATCGTTTCAAATTCCAGGTAAGCCATCGTTCCTGTGGCATCCTGCGTCAGAGTCTGGTCGATACGAAGGGCAACTTCACTGCCCGGAGTCATATCTCCGCTGATTAAATGTTCCTTAATGATTTTCTGCGCTATTGTCAGTCCCATAATGCTCGCTTACCTCCATAATACTGTTATACGCGTGGTCTATATGCACCAGCATAATTGTTTCCAGTTTGTCTCCGTCTTTTGCAGAAATCGCCTCGTAAATTGCTCTGTGCTCTTCCACCGAAGCCATAATGCGATGAGATTTTTCCAAGGAAATTCTGCGGTATTTCATCATCTTATGATGAATCGGCGATAAAATCGTTTCAAAAGTCACGCTGCCGCATTCTCTGTAAATAATATCGTGAAATTCCGTATCCAAATCCCGAACTTTTACCGCATCGCCCTTCTGTGCAAAAAACTCCTGCTGATCGATGTTATCCTTCAGCGCTTTCAGCCCGTCTTCGCTCATAGTGTCCGCAGCCCTTCGGGTTGCAATGACCTCAATTCTGCGTTTTACTTCAAAAAGATCCTTTACATCGCTTTCCGTAACTCCGATGACTGCCGTTCCCTGCGGTGTATCCTTTATCAGCCGCTCATGTTCCAGCTTTGCCAGCGCTTCCCGAATCGGCGTTCTGCTGACTCCCAATTCCTCGGAAAGTCTGGTTTCGCTGATAATCTCTCCCGGAGCATAAGCCCCGCTTAAAATATTGTATTCCAGTCGTTCATATACCTGATTTGCCAAAGAAACATTCTTGTATTCTATCATCTCTATTCTCCTCTGCTTCCTGATAACTTCGTTAACTCTATATACTTCGCCTCAAGTTCCCCATTTGACAGGCTGGTGGTTCTGCCGTCTGCATACATTTCATCCACCCATTCTTTCATAGCTGCGACCAGCGGAGTATCTTTGCTGACTTTTTCGCTGTCACAAAGTCCGTAGTGCTCATTGATCCAGTAAGCAATCCCTGCAAGACCGCTGGTTTTGCTGATGGAAACCCCCGGTGTTCTTCCCAGCAGTTTCTTCGTGTCGAAGATATTGTAAATCTCCTCGTCCTTCATCAGCCCGTCGGCATGAATTCCCGCTTTGGTTACATTGAAGTTTTCTCCCACAAACGGCGTCATCGGCGGAATATCGTAACCCATTTCATCTCGGAAGTATCTGCCGATTTCTGTAATCGCAGTCGGATCCATACCGTCTAAAGAGCCTTTCAGAGAAGCATATTCAAATACCATCGCCTCAAGAGGCACATTGCCTGTACGCTCTCCGATTCCAAGAAGAGAACAGTTTACTGCACAGGCTCCGTAAAGCCATGCGGTAGATGCATTTGCAACAGCCTTGTAAAAATCATTGTGTCCGTGCCACTCCAGCATTTCACTCGGCACATCGGCATACTGCTGCAGACCGTAAATGATACCGGATACACTGCGCGGCAGGGCAGCTCCGTTGTACGGCACACCGTATCCCATGGTATCGCATGCCCGGATTTTAACAGGCACTCCAGCCTCTTTGGAAAGATTCATAATTTCATTGACAAAAGGCACTACAAATCCGTAAAAATCCGCTCTTGTAATGTCCTCCAGATGACAGCGGGGCACAACACCTGCGTCAAAGGCGTCTCTGATCGTTTCCAGATAATAATCTACCGCCTGCCTCCTTGTCATATTCATCTTCTTAAAAATATGATAGTCACTGCAGGAAACCAGAACACCGGTTTCTTTGATGCCCAGTTCTTTTACCAGTTTGAAATCCTCTTTCTTTGCCCGAATCCATGTAGTAATCTCCGGAAAGCGCAGTCCCAAGTCCATACAGTTCTCTACGGCTTCCCTGTCTTTTTTCGTATAAATAAAAAACTCAGACTGACGGATAATTCCGTAGGGTCCTCCCAATTTTGATAAAAGCTTATACAGATCGACAATCTGCTCCACTGTATACGGCGCCATAGACTGCTGACCGTCACGAAATGAAGTATCCGTAATCCAGATATCCTCCGGCATATTCATCGGCACCCTTCTGTGATTAAATACAACCTTGGGAACTTCCTCGTAATTGTACATATCTCTATACAGATTCGGGTTTCTGATGTCCTGCAAATCATATTTATATGTAGGCTGCTCCAGCAAATTTGACTTTTTGGATATCTCTATCATAACTTACCTCCTGATGACTTCTGCGGGCTGCCGATTGCATTATTCTAAGTCCCCTGCCCGCACTTTCATACAATAACGCGCTTTTCTATTGTATACAAGTATAATCGTTTCTTTTTTGTTTGTCAACGGCATTTTGTATAATTGTTTTCAAAATGTTTTTTTCGCAGCAAAAAAAGAAAACGGGTTTTCCCACTGACAGAATGCTTGTCAATGGAAATGCCCCGTTTTTATTATGTAGGAGATACTGTCTCCTCAATTTCCGTCATATACAGTTTTCCGTTAAATTCCCAGAACTTCTTTTATCAGCGCCGGTTTTTCCGTTTTTCCGCTGCTGAAACTAAATGCCCGCGCCGCTTCTTTTTCTGCTGCATCCAGCTTTTTCCTGTCATTTCCGTAAAGAGTTGCCAGACACTCGCCCCGGCTGACTTTATCGCCAACCTTCTTATGAAGCAAAATGCCCGCTGCCAAATCAACAGAATCTTCTTTTGTCGCCCGTCCCGCTCCCGTATGCTGTGAAGCAAGACCAACGGAGCCGGCTTCAATTGCCGATACAAACCCGCTCTCTCCTGCGGTAATCTCTCTGGTGTAAGCCGCCTGAGGAAACAGCTCGTAATCATCAACAATTGCTGGATCTCCGCCCTGTCTGGCTGCAAAATTCCTGAACTTGTTGAGCCCCGCGCCGCTTGCCAGCGCATGAGACGCCATAATTTCTCCCTCCGCGGAAGTCTTTGCTCTGCCTCCGAGATAAATCATCAGACCTGCCAGTTTCAGAGAAAGCTCCGTAATATCCGAAGGTCCCTTTCCTTTCAGCGTATCGATTGCTTCTATAACCTCCAGACTGTTTCCCACAGCTTTTCCAAGAGGCTGATTCATATCGGTAATCGCAGCCACTGTACGCTTACCTGCGGCAGTTCCGATTTCGCACATAATTCTTCCCAGTTCCCGTGCGCTTTCCCAGTCCTTCATAAAGGCGCCGCTTCCGCACTTCACATCAAGCACAATCGCATCGCTTCCCGCAGCCAGTTTCTTACTCATAATACTTGCTGCAATCAGACTGAGATTTTCGACGGTTCCCGTCACATCGCGGAGCGCGTAGATTTTCTTATCCGCAGGTGTAATATGAGCAGTCTGACCGATTACAGCAATGCCGATTTCATTGACCTGCTTCAGAAAAGCTTCGGATTCAAGACCGGTTTGAAATCCCGGAATGGACTCCATCTTATCTACCGTACCTCCGGTAAATCCCAGACCCCGTCCACTCATTTTCGCAACGGGAATCCCGCAGGCAGCCGCAAGAGGCGCGGCAATGAGCGTCGTCTTGTCCCCGACACCTCCGGTAGAATGCTTATCGACCTTCACCCCGTGAATATCCGACAGATCGATTGTATCTCCCGAATAGCGCATTGCGTCAGTCAGTTCAAAAGTCTCCTCCCTGTCCATCTTCTGAAAATAGACCGCCATCAGAAAAGCCGCCGCCTGATAGTCAGGAATGTTACCCGCAGTATAACCCTTTACGAAATATCTGATTTCTTCCTGTGTCAGCTTAAAGCCGTCCCTTTTTCTGACAATGATATCGTTCATATTCATTTTAATATTTCCTCCAGAAAGCTCTCTCCGATTGCAGACTGTTTCGCATCCAGATATTCGCAGATTGTAGCGCCCAAATCCGCAAAGGAATTGCGCACACCTAAATTTACGCCCTCCCTAACCGGTTTTCCCCATGCAACAACGGGCACATATTCTCTGGTGTGATCCCAGCCGCTGTGGGAAGGGTCGTTTCCGTGATCTGCACAAATCATCAGAATATCCTCGTCTTTCATTGCTGCAAAAATTTCCGGAAGACGACTGTCAAATTCCATAATCGCTCTGCCGTATCCTTCCGCATCTCTTCTGTGACCGAATTTGGAATCGAAATCCACCAGATTGGTGAAGATGAATCCTTCAAAATCCTCTGCCATTGCTTCAATGGTCTTATCCACACCGTCCATATTGCTTTCGGTGTGAACCGATTTGCTTATGCCTTTTCCGTTAAAAATATCGCTGATTTTTCCCACCGCATAAACGGTTTTTCCGGCCTGTGAAATTTTGTCCAGAACTGTCGGCTGCGGCGGTGAAACCGCATAGTCTTTTCTGTCGCCGGTTCTGGTTCTCACACCGTTTTCTATAATATAAGGTCTTGCGATAACTCTGCCGCACGCCCATTCGCCCTGCAGCAGCCCGCGGGCCGCTTCGCAGATTTCGTAAAGTCTTTCAAGAGAAATTACATCCGTATTTGCTGCAATCTGAAATACGCTGTCTGCAGATGTATAGACAATCGGCTTTCCGGTCTTTTCGTGCTCCGGTCCCAATTGCTCGATAATCTCCGTTCCCGATGCCGGATAATTGCCGAGACAGCCTGTTCCGATTTTCTGTTCAAAAGCTTCCATAAACTCTTTCGGAAAACCATCCGGATAAGTCTTAAAAGGAACTTTGGTTTCAAGACCTGCAATTTCCCAGTGTCCCGTAATGGTATCTTTACCTTTGGAAACCTCCGCCATCTTCCCAAAAGCGCCCTGCGGCTCATCTGCCTTCAGCATTCCGCCTGCTGCGCCCTCAATATTTCCAAGGCCCATTCTGCTCAGGTTCGGCGCTGCAAAACCCGGCGTATTTTCCACTGCATGCAGCAATGTGTCCGCGCCGGCATCCCCGTAAAGCTCCGCATCGGGAAGCGCTCCGATTCCCATACTGTCTGTTACAATTAAAATCACTCTTTTCATCTTCTATACCTGCCTTTTTCTAAATTCTAAAACTCTGTTTTCATACCCTCTGTCTCGACTTTGCCGTTTACGGCAGCCTGCGTTTCTCCCCCGCTTTGCTGCGCCTCCTTTTCTGTATTTTCATCTCTAAAAATCAGCTTCGGTCTGCCGTCCAGATAATCCAGGGATACCAGCTTGTATTCCACGCCGTTAAGAGTTCCCCTGATACCGTTTTTAAAAGCTTCTTTTCCGTGAAGATGTCCGTATACACAGGTTTTTACGCCGTATTCCTCCAGCATCTTCGTAAAGCCGGACCCCTGCATTTTGTCGTTGGTCGGCGGATAATGAAGCGCCGCAATTATAGTCTCGGCACCCCGGCTCTTTGCATCTTCCAGTGAAAGAGAAAGCCGCAGAAGCTCCCGCTCATAGATTTTGCGGTCATGGCTGTCAAAGCCTTCCGTTCCCGGACAAATCCAGCCCCTGCTTCCGCAGACTGCAATATTTCCCGCCATATAACACTTATTTTGTAAAAAAGTAATATCGTCGAAAAGACGGTTCAGCCTGGTAATCGTAGTCCACCACAAATCATGGTTGCCCTTCGTGATTACCTTTTTTCCGGGAAGATTGTGAATCCACTCCAAATCTGCCATGGCCTCATCCTGACGAAGCCCCCAGGAAATGTCTCCCGGCAGCACTACAATATCATCAGACGACACCTGCCTGCACCAGCTTTCTTTCACTTTTTCATCATGCCGCTCCCAGTTGGCGCCGAAAATATCCATCGGTTTTTCAATTCGGGGATCGAAAGACAGATGTAAATCACCGATTGCATATATATTCAAATCTTATTTCTCCTCCGGTTCAAGTAAAATCGCTGTTTCGGCATCGCTTAATGTCGTAACCTTCTTCAGCTTGCTTCGAATCATTCTGGATCGGGTTCCTACCAGTTTATCCAGGTCATCTCCCGCCTGACTGATTTTTTTCTGTGCTGCGGTGAGCGCGCTTTCAAATTTTCCGAACTCATTTTTTACAGCGCCTAAAATGTCCCAGACTTCACTGGAATGCTTCTGAATCGCCAGGGTCTTAAAACCCATCTGCAGACTGTTAAGCAGAGCCGCCATCGTGGTAGGCCCCGCAATATTAACTTTATAGTCCCGCTGCAGCACCTCTACCAGCCCTCTGCGCACAACTTCTGCGTAAAGCCCCTCGAAAGGCAGAAACATAATACCGAAATCCGTTGTGTTCGGCGGTTCGATGTATTTGTCTCGAATATCTTTGGCTTCGGATTTGATAACGCGTTCCAAGTTTTTCCCGGCAGCTTCAACAGCAGCAGCATCCCCTGTATCATAAGCCTCTGTCAGCTTTGCATAGGCATCGCCGGGGAATTTGGCGTCAATAGGCAGATACACAACCCTGTCATCTTCGCCGGGCAGCTTCACCGCATATTCCACCCGTTCATTTCCGCTGCTCTTAGTCGTCACATTTTCCTCGTACTGCTCAGGTGACAAAATCTGTTCTAAAATTGCACCCAGCTGGATTTCGCCCAAAATTCCTCTGGTTTTTACATTGGATAAAACCTTTTTCAAATCGCCTACACCCGATGCGAGAGTCTGCATCTCGCCCAGTCCTTTGTATACCTGCTCAAGACGCTGACTTACCAGTTGAAAAGACTGACCTATTCTGTCTTCCAAGGTCTTCTGCAGTTTCTCATCAACAGTCTGACGCATCAGAGTCAGCTGCTTGTTGTTATCCGCTGTCAGCTCTCCGATTTTTCCCGAAACGGTGGTTCTGATGTTTTCCAGTTTCTGTTCGTTTTCCAAAGACATATGAGCAAATCTGGCACTGAGTTCCGCAAGTCTTCTGTCCTGCATCTGCATCGCTTCTTTCTGGTTGCCCGCCACCATATCGCCGAAACTTCCGAAAGCGCTGTTTATGTACTGAATGGTTTCCACACGGGAATCCTTCACCTCTTTTCGTATTTCAGAGGTTTCGCCTGCAGCAGCCGCCGCCGAGGAAGCAGCGCCGGCAGAATCGCGGCTGATTTTCTCTATAGTATTTTTTAACGCGGAGATTTTGACGATCATTACGATCAGAAAAACTGCCAAAACCACAAATCCTGCAATATATATGATGTTCAATCCTTTTCCCTCTTTCTTTCATTTAACTTGAAAATGGACATATACATATAGTATACCATTTTTCGAAAGGATTAAAAAGCACAAATGAACAATATCTCTCAATATATCATTTCTCTTTTTCAATGGGTTTGCTTCGGTGAATTCGGTATTCTCACCACTGCGCCCCGTTACCTCTTCGGCATACTGTTTCCGGTTATGGTTTTTCTTGAACTTTCGGGACAGGTTCTGACCCGTTTTCCCGTACTGCAGAATCCTTCTCCCCGTGTCTGCAGGTTTTTCTACGGCTTTATGGGACTGGGCTGCACCACCTTGGCTCTGGCTGCTGCCGAAAATCTTCCCGATCAAAAAAGCCGGCGTCACATCAGCCTTCTTCTCATCTTCCTGATTCCCTGTTCCGCAAAGCTGACTATTATCGCTGCCTTTGCTTCCTTAGTAACTTTTCGGGTATTCGCCGTATTTTTCTTGCTGTTTCTGTTCTTCTGCCTGATTCTGTATGGCGCAGTAAGCCTGTTCTGTCCTCTTTCCCCCGCTATGTCCATGCCCCCTGCTGCCCGTGAAAAAGAACCTCTCTCCCGAAATTTCGTCAAGGCTTTTTCAAATGCCTTCCGTTCAGTCTGCAAAACGGCGCCTCCTTTTTTGCTGGGAAGTATCCTCATCAGCCTTGCGGGTTTTTTCGGATTCTTTGATATTCTGCTTCCTTTGGCTTCACCGCTTCTGGAAAGGTTCACATGTCTTCCCGATGAAGCTGCTGAAATTCTATTTTTGGGAATGCTGAAAAGAGATTTTGCTGCGGCGGCGCTGCTGTCAGCTGCGGAGCAAGGTATATTCGATGCGGTTCAGCTAACAGTTCTGGTTCTGATGATGCTGTTTTCCGCGCCCTGTTTTAATTCCGCAGTTATCTTTGCGAAACAGCAAAAACTCCCCGTGACCGCTGCGGTCCTGATGGGGAGTCTTATCATTTCTTTAATTGTCGGCCGGCTCAGCAGCAAAATACTCTTTATAGGCTTGCTCTAAATATCCTGTCTCCTCTACGGCCCGTCCGAGAATCTGCTGCAGTTTAGCGGTTTCCTCCGCATAATCTTTAACGGTAATTCCGCTGTTTCGGTACTGCTTTCTGTCAGTCATCTCGTAAAAGTGTATATTCTCGTCGCATAAAAGCAGGAAGGAAATTACGCTTCGGTCAAAAAGCTTCAAAAAGTTCTGTCCTTCCGCATCTTCCTCGGGAACCTGAATATCTTTATAAGAAAGTGTTCGGATATCTTCTTTCAGCTGTGCAAAACGGGCGATATGTCCGCTGTAATCCCGCTTTTTTAACAGTCCCGGCCTGCGGGCATCTTTCATAGCGTCCACTGTCGCGCTTCTGTACCTTGCGGTAATCTGGTAATACTGCTCCATCTGCTCCCTGAGTGCCTGTTTATAATCCACCTTCCTACCTCCGTAATCAAAAGGTCATCTTTATCCGTTTTTATCCTTCGGTATACCGCGCCGTATATGCTTGCAGGTCCTAAGCAAAGAATCCGGCAAACCGCTGTCTGAACGCAGTCAATACTGTACCCCATATGCTGCAGGTCTTGCGCCTGTCACACGGAAAACAGCACCGATCCGTTTAAGCATACCGAACTGACATACCAAGCAGATAACTATTTCAGCGCATTCAGCGCCTGATCAAAGTCTGCAATAATATCTTCAATATCCTCACAGCCTACAGATACGCGAATCAGTTCCGGTTTAATGCCTCCGGCAAGCTGCGCTTCTTCACTGAGCTGTCTGTGTGTGGTGGAAGCCGGGTGCAGCACGCTGGTTCTGATATCGCCGACATGTACGACAATGCTGGCAAGCTTCAGATTCTTTAAGAATTCTTCACCGCCGGCTTTTCCGCCCTTTGCACCGAAGGCAAGAACACCGCTGGCGCCTTTCGGCAGATACTTCTGCGCTCTTTCGTAGTCATCGTCTCCCGGAAGTCCCGGATATTTCACCCAGTCTACCATCGGGTGCTTCTGCAGGAATTCAGCTAATGCCAGAGCATTTTCACTGTGCCGTTCCATTCTGAGATGCAGTGTATCAAGACCCTGGAAGGTCAGGAATGCATTCATCGGAGACATAGTGCAGCCAAGGTCTCTTAACATCTGCGCTCTCAGCTTGACACAGAATGCCTGATTTCCGAATTTTTCATAGTATTTCAGACCATGGTAACTTTCATCAGGCTCTACCATACCCGGATATTTATCTGCATATTTATTCCAGTCAAAATTACCGCCTTCGATAACCATACCGCCTACACTGGTTGCGTGACCGTCCGCCCACTTGGTAGTGGAGTGAGTGACAATATTTGCTCCGTGTTTCAGCGGCCGGCACAGGTAAGGAGACGCTAAAGTATTGTCGATGACCAGAGGTACACCGATTGTTTTTGCCGCTTCTGCGAATTTTTCGATATCTAAAACAGTAAGCGCCGGATTCCCCAGAGATTCTCCGAAAATCGCCTTAGTGTTGGGTTTCGCAAGCGCAATGATTTCTTCGGCAGACAGATTGTAGTCAATGAAAGTAGTTTCAATTCCCATCTTTTTTAAGGTAACGCCGAATAGATTGAAAGTTCCTCCGTAGATATTTCCGCAGGCGATGATATGATCTCCCGCTTCGCAGATATTCAGCATGGTAATCAGGTTGGCAGCCTGTCCCGCACTGGTTGCAATACCTGCGGTACCGCCCTCCAGCGCCGCCATTTTTTCTTCCAGCGCGTTGACTGTCGGACTTCCGAGTCTGGAGTACATAAAATCTGCGCTTTCCAAATCGAAAAGCTTTGCTACATCCTCCGCATTATAATATCTGTAAGTTGTATTCTGCACGATCGGCAGCACCTGAGGCTGACCGCTCTCTGCCTTATATCCCGCATGAATACAGCTTGTATTGAATTTATAATCTGACATAATTTCACTTCCTCTTTATAAAAATACTTATTTGATATTTTATATCAATTTATACAGAAAATCAAGCAGGTTCAGCTTAAGTAAGAACGGCCGATTGCATAAAATCCGGGTAAACAGTTAAAAACAGGTTCTAAAGAATTTCTCTTCAGAACCTGCATTTCCACTGCGAACTCTTACATCCTTATTTGAATTTCATCAGCTGTTTTCTTCAATTATTTCGCACATTATTTTCTGCCCGTTGAGAATAAATGCATTCAGATAATCTTTACTGTCTTCTGCAATTTTTGTGAAATCTGCTGTAATTTCACACAGCACTTCTGCGATGTCCGTTTCACATAAAAGCGGGATTTCGCCGTTTTCAAGCATTTTGCGATACTCTGCCGCCACAGTTTCGTTTTCGGATACAAAATCATTGAAAAAGCGTATAATCCCATCCTTTTGCCTGCTTACATCTTTTACATAACCTCTTGAAATGAGAGCAATGTTATTATCATAATTCGGAGCAAGGGAAAGGATTTCACCGGTTTGCCTGCTTCGCAGGATACCGAAATTCTTTGTATGCCGGTCCATATTATAGCACAGTGTATCAATCCAAATTAACTTAAGATATTGCTTTGCGATATCCTGCGATATTTTCAATAATGCATTAAAACATACCTCATAATCATCATCATCGCCTGTAATACCGCTCATTGTCTCAAAATTAACTCTGCCCTCTGTAAAATCTGCGGTTTTAATATAGCCTTGATCCATCTCATACCGGGCGGTATCAAAATTCATTTTAATACCCAGACGGCAAATGAACAACTCTGAAAAATACTCTGCATCAGAACCCGCTTTGTATAACCACCATTTGCCGTCCACTACTTTCCAACACTTTTCGTAGCTGCCGATATTGGTAAGTTCCGGCGTTTTGGAAGGCTTCTGCGAAAAACCGTCAGGATCGCCTGCAAGTGCAACTGTGTCAAAGTAATTATATAAAAATTTCACATCATCATATGTTTTGTCACTTCCAAGAGGACAAAACCAATAATTGTCTGTTAAGGTTGCACCGTTTACTTCCAATGCAACTTCCATATCCTCTGCGGTTCTTAACCGTAATATTTTTTTCAGCAGGCGTGAATTTGGTCTGTGCCTGTCAATTGCCCGATCAGCTAACCAACTTTCCACATTCGCTGTTCTGCAAAGCTGCAGCGGAAGAAATTTTTTGTCGCAAGCCGTAATTGTACCATTTTCAACAGTTGCAATCAGTAGATTACCTGCCATCAGGTTTCCGTTCAGTGTCTGCATCATTTCCTCCTTCCAATTCCCATTTTCTTTGTTATAGTATAACACGGAGCAAATCTTATTTGCAATGTTTCCTTTTACGGTAGTCTGATACATTCTTTTTTCAACTTTTCTCAGAAAGCCTTTGTTTAAGCCGTCTAAGGCTTTTATATCAGATTTTACAAATCTATACATGCTATTTTGTACTGCCTGCAATATAATAAAAAAAGAAAAGCAACAAAACAGAAAAACAGCACATATCGTTGCAAACAAGAAAATGACTGCAGTTTAACGTTGCGCAGCAAAGCATTTCAGACAAATCTTCCCGCTCCCTACTTCTCGCGAAAATCACAGCAGCTCCTTTCAAAACAGTGCCATCAAGGTGACCAGGCAGAAAAAAGCGGATATTCAGGTAAATCGTGACAGGCAAAGTGGTTTCTTTCATAACGCATGTAACCTCCCCGAATGAATTTGTCGTTAAATGTTCGTGCAAAGTATTGTTTTCCTCGTGCAAATAGCATATACTATAATTACCAGCAGAAAGGGGTTGATCGTATGGCTGGAAATACCACAAACATCAGTATCCG
>CALBGO010000079.1 GCA_937894585.1 uncultured Eubacterium sp. | reverse complement strand
TAAGATGAGGAAAACCTCATTTTAACTTGTACTAAATCTTGACATAGGACCATTTTAATTCTTTATTCCAATGCTTTCTTTAAGTCCAAAACAAATTGCTTTTATTGCTTTTTCAAATAGGTTTTTACAAAAGGTTTCATAAACTACTTTTTAGGTATCACATTTTCTGTAAAGTCTATTTGTGTTTCATTCCCTCTGTCTGTAAAAATACCAATCCAGTGACCTTTCATATTACTATTCTCCATATCAAATTCCCATCGTTTATATGGTTCTACAACGGTAATGGTAAATGTAGTAGAATATCCATTTTTGGTGTATTCAATAAATTGTTTGTCATTTATTATTTCTGTTTTGCTCAAATCACTTCGCCATAAGTTATATTTATCAACAGCTAAAATAATGTTCCAAACTTTTTGAATATCATTATTGATAAGTGTATTTATATTTGAAACTGCCACCTTTTCATTACCCCCCCCCTTTTTTTAATTGCCGTTTATCGTTTTTTCATATCCACATTATAACAGTTACATATATCCGCTACAACAAGAATCAACAAAGAAATATCCGATGAAATAAAAAAACTGCTTGCATAACCGCCTGTAAGTGTGTTATACTTAAAAAGTTGCTGGAAGATATACAAAATATGCGGTCTTGGCGGAATTGGCAGACGCGCACGGTTCAGGTCCGTGTGGGAAACCGTGGGGGTTCGAATCCCTTAGACCGCACCAATTAAACGAAAGCGGATACCAAAAGGTATCCGTTTTCGTTTGTTTAGAACTCAGCTCTGAGGGATTCGAACCCAACGCTCGCTGCGCTCACTCCTCCGGTCACTTCGTTTCCTTCGCTGTCCTTTTTACCGACCAAGCAAGCTTGGGGAAAAAAGACGAAGGGCGCGACTGTGAAGGGAGGCAGTTCGGTGAACTGCCGAGTAAGGAGCGGTCCGAGTCTTCTGAAAGGAAGACGAAGGACGGCAGACCTGCTGCGGCAGGGCTGTAAAATCCCTTAGACTGTTTGGAGTTTTTTAGTTTAACGGGATTGGCAGATTTGTTATTGGTCAAATCCCCGTAAACTGTAATTGTGCATATTAAGAGGGGATTTTAGCAGAAAAAGAGGGGGGTATATGAAGCAATAATGCCTGCATTTTGTAAAAATTCCTGTATAAATATAGAATAATATGTGATAATGTGGAATTAAATGTAATAGATGTTTATTAATGAAAAAGAAAGAACGAAATTCGGAGCTCAAAAGTTCTGGTTTTCTGTGAAAACCTATGAAAAATCCCCCTCATTTTTTGAAAAGCAAATTATGCAGGGAATTTGCCCGGAAAATCGGAGAGTATATACATATAGGGGGTATAATCGACATCGTTGATTTGAATCGGCATTTGTGTTTGATAGGTATATCTGGTGAGTTTGACAGGTATATCCGGAGCAATACTTCTAAAAATATTAAAATAAGGAATAATGTGGAAGAAAGCAAATGAGAAAATCACACCTTTTTTATTTTTTTTGAAAAAAACTCTTCCATTTTTGAAGAATCGTGTTATACTATTATTTGTTGTCGGGGTATGGCGCAGTTGGTAGCGCGCTGTGTTCGGGACGCAGAGGCCGTCAGTTCGAGCCTGACTACTCCGACCATTCATTTTTAAGAAAAGCCCGGGTGAGAAATCGCCCGGGTTTTTTGTATAAGCGAAAACCCTGTGCTTTACACAGGGATGATTATTCGTTGCAAAAAATTCGATTTAACAGACTTTTCTTGCGATATAGTGCAGGTTATTATATAATATAACTATCTGATAGCGTTTCAGGAAATAAAAGAGGTAAGGTTATGGATAGAGATTTTGCATTATTGGGACTGAGAGAGGGAGCATCTAAGGAAGAAATCAGGGCAGCCTATGAGCGCAGACTGGCAAAGTACAAGACGGCGGATTATGCAGATGATCCGGATTATGTGCGGCGTAAACGCGAAGAACTTAAAGCTGCCTATGAAAGTGCCGTCGGGAAGGCAGAGAGAATGTCTTTTGAAAAATTCCGTGAAGATGCGGCGACAGAACTGAGAGAAGAATTGACAGAAGAAGCGGCGGAGGAATTTGCGGAGGATGCGGCAGAAGCGGCGCAGACAATTTTTAAGGAAAGAGAGAAACGGCAGAGCGGTCGGAAGCTGGAATACGAGTGGAAGAAGCGGCAGATGAAGGAAGAAGAGTCGGGAAGTGCTTTCGAGGATGTTTCTTTTACTGATGACGGGCGGGGTGATTTCGATTCTGAAGAAGAGCGGATTCGTCGCCGCAGCCGGAAAGAGTACGAGCGAGAAAAGGTCCGCGCATCCGGAAGGAACAGAGACGATGAGAAAACAGGGTTTCAGAAACCGGATTTGTCTTCGCTGAAGGGGAAAGCGCAGCAGCTGAAGCAATATACACAAAGAAGAACCGATGAGATTAAGAACGAGCTGCACGATTACCGGGAGGAAGAAAAAGAGTATTCCAAAGAGGACGAAAACGACACGCCGATGGAGATTTTGAACGAAGCCGGAGAGTCTAAAATGACTTCGAAAGCGGTTTTGGGAGAGGGGTTTCAAAACTTTGAAGATAAAAGAACCCATATGAAAAATATCGGTGCGGCAGTTCAGATTATCATTGCAATCGTCATTGCGATTGTCGGATTTGCCATTACTGCTGACGATGATGATATTCCTGACGACTACCTGTACGACGAATATACAGAGATTGTCTATCAGGACAGCGACTATACCGAAGCCAATGAAAGAATCAGAAAAATGGGTTATGCGTTCAGCAGCTATTTTAACAGTGAAGATACGGTGTACAGCCAGGAGTGGGAACAGATTCCCGATAATGATGAAAATCTGCATAAAGCCGCAGATCGCTTTGCAAAGCTTTATGCAGACTATGATTCTATGTCCGAACTTTGTGAATCGCTGTATATTGAAGTGGGGGCGTTTCCTGTAAATGAAGATGATTTTGTGGAAGATCAGGTTCGGGAGGTTCTCAATTACTATGGGTTTCCGCCTTCGGAAGAAGTAATCGGAACAGTCAACGCTTATACCGGAAAAAGTATCCGGAATATGACGCAGTATATCAGATATCTGAACCGGTTTTATGAAGAGCAGCTTGAAAGTGAGGCACTTTAACCGTGAATTTTTTCGTCTGCAAAGAGCGCGGCTTTACAGGAAAATGACCTGAAAGAAAAGGAACTGAAACTTCGGTGCGTGCTTTTATCGGGCCCTGCAATGATAAAAGTTATGTTCCCCGGTATCAGTTCCTGTTTTATTTTGTTTGGATTTAGTGGATTTCGTCCGGTGTTTTCTGCGCTTCCTTCATAATGGAAACACCGGCGCTGGCTCCGATTCTGTCTGCGCCTGCATCAATCATTGCGAGGACATCGCGAAGGGTTCTGATGCCGCCGGAGGCTTTGACGGAAAGGCGGTTTCCCACAGTTTTTTTCATTAGTTCGATATGACGGACCTCTGCACCGCCGCCGGCAAATCCGGTGGAAGTTTTGACAAAGGCGGCGCCTGCTTCTTCTGACAGGCGGCAGGCGGTGATGATTTCATCATCTGTGAGCATGCAGGTTTCGAGAATTACCTTGACGGAAGCGTTATACTTTGCGGCTGCGGAAACAACTGCTTCGATATCCTTTTTCACATACTGTGTGTCACCGTCTTTCAGGCGGCCGATGTGAATTACCATATCAATTTCCGATGCGCCGTTTTTTGCGGCGCTTTCTGCTTCAAAAGCTTTGACGGAGGTTTCACAGGCGCCCAGAGGAAATCCTGCCACAGCAGCGACTTTTATATCTGTGTCTGCAAGACAGCGGGCGGCAAGCGGCACATAGGACGAATTGACGCATACCGCATAAAAATCGTAATAAACGGCCTCACGGCAGAGCTGCTCGATTTCTGCAGCGGCAGCGTCGGGTTTTAACAGCGTATGGTCAAAATATTTGTTCAGATTTTTAAGATTCATAATGAATTCCTCCTTGTTCCAATATTATATATCTTGTGTATAGATTTTCTGAAGGTCTGTACGGGTTCATACCGGCGAATCGCTTTGCGGAGGTTATGCAAAGGGTGCGGAAACTTTGTTCCGAAAGCGGCATTCACAAAGCTAAAAGCTGGCAGCTTCCGGGTTATGCAAAGGGTGCGGAAGCTTTGTTCCGAAAGGCTTTTCCGCTATTGCACCACGCATTTTTTATGCGAAACAGAGTTTTGACTTGACCGAATGATCGGGTAAAACAGTAAGCCCTTCGGCTTTTCGGTCATCTGCCGGTTTTAATTTTTTCGGGTATTTACAGCCGGAGCGAAAATGAAAGTACGGAGACTTTTGCGCCGGACTGATGCTGATATTTTACCATATTTTTCTTATTGTATGAAGCTTAAAAAAATGGATAAGATAACTTTTGTCTTTTTCTTTGACATTCGCAGGGTTTAGGCATATAATAATTAGGAAAAATTCAAGAGTGCAGAGCGGTATTCTGTGAAAGCGGCTTTTGAATCGGTGTCGGTAATGATGATCCGAAGCCGCATCGGGAGGCGGTTTTGTAAAAGACATATGCAGAAGTATCGCTTCACGGAAAGCGCATTTTACTTTGCTTTACGGCTTGTACGCGGTGAATGCGGTGCGGCGCGCTGTGTTCTTTACGGCTTGTGCACAACAGAAAACGGTATAAAGAGGTTGAGATGGAAAAGACAGTGAGAATGATTGGATGGCTGAAATGGCTGAGTTTCTTTTTTGGATATATTATGTATGTCTTCACAAAAGACAGTTTCGGAGGGATTGCGGCAATGCTGCTTTCGATAGCGGCGGCAGCAGCCTTTTGGATTTTAATCAGCAGGGAAAAGGCGAGATTAATCGGACAGACTATTGCCGGGGAAATTAGAGCCGCAATTTCCGAGGCGGACAGAAATGTAGAGAATTTTATTGAAATCAAACGGCTGAGAAGCGGCATTATCGCCCGGATTTATTTAATCGGAGCGGAAGATAAGGTGGCGCTGATTCACAGGGCGGTGGCAAGAAGAATGGAAGACTGCGCGTTGAAAAAATACCTCTGGGTTCTGCAGATGACCGATATGCCAAAAAGAAGCGCTTTGCCGGAAACGCGCAAGATTCTTAACGAACAGCTGGTTGACGAGCTTCTGCGCAGAAACAGAGGAGACAGAGAATAAAATGAATTTGACATTCGGTTTTGTTATTTTTATCGGGGCAATGATATGGTGTATTATTTCGGGGTACACCATGGTGATTGCTCTTTTTGTTGGGCTGATTGCCTTTGCGGCTGTAGCTTTCCGGCATGGTTTTTCTGCGGGAGAGCTTGTGAAAATGGGCGCGGAAGGTCTTCGCGATGCGGTTATTGTGATTGAAGTTATGTTTATCATCGGTTTTATCACTGCCGTGTGGCGGTCTTCCGGCACAATTACATACTTTATCTATTACGGAATCAAGTTCATTACACCGGGACTGTTTCTGCTGATTACTTTTGCTTTGTGCTGTCTTTTGTCTTACGCTTTGGGAACCTCCTTCGGCGTTTGCGGCACTGCCGGCGTTATTTTTATGGCGCTTGCCAGAACCGGCGGAGTTAATGAACTTCTGACGGCAGGTGTGGTGATGAGCGGCATTTATTTCGGAGACAGGGGATCTCCCGTATCCTCCAGCGCGATTTTAGTTGCTTCCGTAACGGGAACAGATCTTCTTAAAAATGTGAAGATGATGGCAAAAACAGGACTTGTGCCGCTTCTGATTACCTTTGGGATTTATACTTTTCTTTCTTTTTCCAATCCCATTCAGCAGGTTGACAAAAGCTTTCTGCATACTTTGAGCAGCGAATTTGCCGTTTCGCCATGGTGCCTTATTCCTGCGCTGTGTATGGTGGTGCTGCCTCTTATGAAAGTGAAGGTGGTATATGCCATGCTGGCAAGTATCGCAAGCGGTGCGGCGGTCAGTGTATTTGTGCAGGGTATGGAAATTTCATCTTTGATAAATTGTCTGATTTTCGGCTATACTTCAGAGGGAGAGCTGGGGCGGATTCTCGGCGGAGGCGGTATGCTGTCTATGATAGAGATTGTCTGTATTGTGGCGCTGTCCAGCACCTATTCCGGAATTTTCAGCGGTACTTCCATGCTTTCGGGGCTTCAGTCGGCATTGATGCCTTTGATGAAAAAAATCGGCAGATTCGGTACTATGACGGTGACTTCGTTTGTATTTTTAGCGGTGTTCTGCAATCAGACCATTGCATCCATGATGTGCTGTGATATGATGAAAAAGCCTTACGAAGACAGCGGCGCAGGTCGTGAAGAGCTTGCGGCGGATATGGAGAATTCCGTTATTGTTTTAGCGGGTTTGGTGCCGTGGGCAATCGCCTGTTCCGTGCCTCTTGGGTTTCTGCAGGCTGATTTGACGGCGCTTGTCTTTGCAGTCTATCTATATGCGGTGCCTCTTTGTTATGCGGTGCAGAAAAAAGTGACAAATCCTTTCGGCAAAGAATAATATAAATATTATAGCTGAAAGGGGAGAGGTAAATGAATCTTACCATTGTAGGAACCGGTACTATGGGCCGTATCGTCAGGGATATGGCGCTTCAGAATTCCGGCTTTGAACACGTGTACAATATTGAACCGGCGCTGGGAGAAGCTCTGACGGACGGACCTGCGCCCGATGTGATTATAGATTTCAGCCATCCGGGCGCGCTTTCCGGTATCTGTCAATATGCGGCGGAAAAACAGGGGCGTGTGGGGGTGGTGTTTGCGACTACCGGATACAGCGAAGAAGACGAGGAGAAAATCAAAGCCCTTTCCGCGTTGGTTCCGGTTATTAAAAGCTCCAATTTTTCCTACGGGATTCACTGTCTGAAAAAAATTACGGCTTATGCCTCGTCTCTGTTGGAGGATTGTTCCGATATCGAGATTATAGAAAAGCATCATAATCTGAAGGTGGATGCGCCCAGCGGAACAGCGGTGACTCTGGCGGATGTCTGTGACCCGAGCCGGCAGCGGCATCGGAAATACGGCAGGTGCGGCGAAGAAAAACGAAAAAATGAAATCGGGATTCACAGTATTCGCGGCGGTACAATTTTTGGGGAGCATACTGTGATTTTTGCTATGAAAGACGAGGTTATAGAAGTGAAACATACGGCATTTTCCAAGAAAATTTTTGCCAAGGGAGCCATTAACGCGGCGCTGTGGCTTTCGGGAAAAGAGCCGGGGCTGTATCCGCTGGAAGAGGTCTTCTATGTCAAGCGTTTTTGATAATGTCCCAAAATTCCGAAAGTATAAGCACCAGTTT
>CALBGO010000078.1 GCA_937894585.1 uncultured Eubacterium sp. | reverse complement strand
GACATCTGATTCCCAAATTTCCGGAAGTGCGATTTCATCGCACAAGAATATTCAGAGACCGGAGGAGCGAGCAAAGCGAGCGTTGGGTTCGACTCTCCTTAGAAGAAATATCTATATAAAAAAATAGAATACCAAAAGGCATTCTATTTTTTATTGGTACTTCCAAGGGGAGTCGAACCCCTGATTCAGCCGTGAGAGGGCTGCGTCTTGACCACTTGACCATGGAAGCATATTCAGTATTTAGAAAAAAATTTGTGACTTTCCTTTGCATTATTGAAATATCACAACATTTATTATATACTTAAAGTTAATTGTTGTCCAGTACATTTTTAGTTTAATGATGAAAAAGGAGCATGAAATTTATATGAGAAAGTTTATAAGCACGAGAGGAAATGAAAAGGCATTGACGGGAGCTCAGGCGATTATTCAGGGACTTTCCGAAGACAAAGGGCTTTTTGTGCCTGCAGAATTTCCCGAGCTGCCTTTTACAATAGAGAAAATGCTGGGTAAGTCCTATCAGGAGATTGCCGAAAAAGTAATCGGTGCGTTCTTTGACGATTATACAGAAGAGGAAATGCAGCACTGCATCCGGGGAGCCTACGATGAAAAATTTGAAGCCGATGAAATTGCACCTATAGAAAAAGCGGGAAATGCATATTTTCTGGAGCTTTATCATGGAAAAACAGCTGCATTTAAGGATATGGCTTTGTCGATTCTGCCGTATCTTCTGACGACTGCAATCAGAAAAGAACATGAAGACAAGAAAATCTGCATTCTGACAGCAACTTCCGGCGATACGGGAAAAGCTGCGCTGGAGGGCTTTGCAGATGTGCCCGGTACCGAGATTATCGTATTTTTCCCAAATCAGGGCGTCAGTCAGGTGCAGGAGCGGCAGATGATTACACAGGAAGGCGCTAATACCCATGTTTATGCCATCAACGGCAACTTTGACGATGCGCAGACCGGTGTAAAGAAAATTTTCAACGACAATGATTTTGCTGAAAAGCTGGCGGCATCAGGCTGTAAGCTTTCTTCTGCAAACTCCATCAACATCGGCAGACTGGTACCGCAGGTTGCCTATTATGTGTACAGCTACATTCGTCTTGTGGAAAAAGGCGTTCTGAAAAACGGCGAGCCGATGAATATCGTAGTGCCGACCGGCAACTTCGGAAATATTCTTGCGGGCTATTACGCAAAACAGATGGGAATTCCGGTACATAAATTTATCTGTGCGTCCAACGAAAACAAAGTGTTGACTGATTTTATCAATACCGGCATTTATGATATTCGCAGAGACTTCTATTTGACCAATTCTCCGTCTATGGATATTCTGATTTCCAGTAATCTGGAACGGCTTCTGTACCATTTGTCCGGCGGAAACGGCAGTGAAATCGAGGCTCTGATGGAACAGCTGGACAGGGAAAAGCATTACGAAGTCAGCGATACCATTAAAAAGGGACTGGAGGATTTTTACGGGGGCTATGCCGATGTTGCGCAAACCAACGAGGTAATCGGCACAATGTACAGAGAAAACGGCTACCTTCTGGATACTCATACGGCAGTTGCTTACAAAGTTTACAGCGATTATCTTGAAAAAAGCGGCGATACAACGCCTGCTGTAATCGCATCTACAGCCAGTCCGTATAAATTTGCGGAAAGTGTGGCAAAATCCATCGGACTTTCTGAAGAAGAAAACGGATTCCGTTATGTAGAAGCGCTGGCAAAAGAAACCGGTGTGAGAATTCCGAAGGGACTTATGAATCTGGACAAAAAAGAAGTAAGACATACAGGTGTTATCGATACAGACGAAATGCAGTCTGTTGTAGCAGACGCAGTTAAATAAAGACGAAGAGAGACTGATTCAGCGAATTTGAACAGGCGTAATGCCTTGAATAAAAACATAATGTTTTGTTCAAATCAGAAAGCTTTGAATAAAATCGTAAAGCTTTATTCAAATCGGAAAAAGTATCCTTTGAATACGCGGTTGAATCAGCGGACAAGTCTGTCCTGATCGGAAATAAAAATTGAATTGCTCGAGCCGGTGCAGCAGCGGCTCAGCTGTATGAATTATACGGGGAGGAATATAAAATGAAGAAAGTATTAATGTTGGTGCTGACTGCAGTGCTGGCATTTTCGCTGGCAGCCTGCGGAGGCGAAAAGAACGGAGAAAAGGCGGAAGGCGCTGACTTTCCGATGACGGTAACGGATTATCTGGGAACTGAAATGGAATTTGAAGCTGCACCGGAGAAGGTGGTATCTCTTTCGCCAAGCTGTACGGAAATTCTGTATGCGCTGGGTCTGGGCGATAAGGTAGTGGGCGTATCCAACTGGTGCACCTACCCTGAAGAGGCTGCAGCGGTTGAAAAAGTAGGCGATACTTTCAGTGTGAATGTAGAACGAATTATCGAAATGGACGCCGATGTGGTTTTCGTATCCGGCGCAGCTGCGGCAGAGTCTGTGCAGGCACTGAACGAAGCCGGCATCAATGTGTATTCTATCGGTGCGAAGAATATTGACGATATCTGCAAAAGTATCAGCGGAGTAGGTAAAGTGACCGGCGCGCAGGATCAGGCGGAAGAAGTTGTGAATTCTATGAAGGAACAGCTTTCTGCATTGGAAGAACAGGTCGCAGATCTTGATGTAAAGCGTGTGTTTATCGATTTGGGTGACCTTTACAGTACAGGAAGCGAGGATTATCTGGGAGGAAGCCTGTCTTTGATTAAAGCAGAAAATATTGCGCTGGATGCAGGTGCAAACTCTCCGCAGCTTTCTGCGGAAACCGTAATTGAAAAAAATCCGCAGGTCTATATCGCGATGTGCGCTGAAAAGGATTTCAGCCGTCCTGACGGATTTGAAGAAATCGATGCTTTTAAGAACGATCAGGTTTATTTTATCGATTACAGCGATCCGGCAGCAGACAAAATCACCAGAGACGGTCCGAGATTTATCGAAGGGCTGGAGTATCTTGCCGGGCTGATTCACGGACTGGAAAAATAAAAAGACAAATCGGGAGTGAATTGATTATATGAATAAAAAATGGATTGCCGCCTGCGGAATTTCACTGATTGGCGCAGCGGTTGTCATTTTAGTCTGCACCTTTTTCGGTGCGGCGGATATTACAATCAGAGACACTCTGATCATACTGGCAAATAAGGCGGGCGGCTTCTTTTCGGAGGAAGCCGCCGCTTTCGGTGCAAAGGCAACGATTATCTGGAAACTTCGCTTTCCGAGAACCCTGCTGGCTTTCCTGACCGGCGGCGCCCTTGCCGTCTGCGGCGGCGTATATCAGGCGATTTTCAAAAATCCAATGGCAGATCCCTTTGTGCTGGGAATTTCTTCCGGCGCTGCTTTCGGCGCCACCATCGGCATTGTGCTCAGTATACCGGCTACATTTCTCGGTATGAATACGGTTTCGGCATTTGCTTTTGCAGGTGCGCTGCTTTCTATTTTCTTTGTATATCATATTGCAAAGGTTGGAAGACAGGCGAATACTACCTCGCTTCTGCTCTGCGGTGTGGCTGTGAATCAGCTTCTGACGGCAGTGATTTCTTTCGCCATGCTGATTTCCGCCAATGAAATGAAAAAAATCTATTTCTGGACGCTGGGCAGTTTTTCTGCGCGGGGATGGGATCATGTGACCACCGTGCTTCCATATATTGTCATAGGACTTGCTGTCGTGTTTCTTTTTGCCAGAGAACTGGATATTATGGTTCTGGGGGATGAGACGGCAGTTCGGTTTGGCGTCAATGTGGAACGGAACAAACGGATTCTTTTTGTGGTAACGTCACTGATGATGGCAGCTTGTGTTTCTGTCAGCGGCATTATCGGATTTGTGGGGCTGGTGTCTCCGCATATTGTCAGATTGATTTTCGGGCCGGTGCACAGGCGGCTGCTGCCGATGTCCTTTGTTCTGGGCGGCATTGTGCTGTGCATCTGTGACACCATTGCAAGAAGTGTTATGGCGGCGGAAATTCCGGTAGGTATCATTACTGCCATCGTAGGCGCGCCGTTCTTTATTTATCTGCTGCGCGCAAAGCATACGGAGGTGATGTAATGAGCGGTGAAATTCTGAAATTCGAACATGTGACCGTCGGATACGATGCGCGGGACGTGGTTAGGGATTTTTCCTGCAGCATCCGTCAAGGAGAATTTGTGTCTTTGATCGGACCCAACGGCAGCGGAAAATCCACCCTGATTCATACGGTGACCGGAATTACCAAACTGAAAGCCGGCAGGATTTTTCTGGACGGAAAAGACAACGAAACCCTTTCTGCGAAGGAGCGCGCGCAGATTGCGGCAGTAGTGCCGCAGCATTTTACGGCAGATTTTGCCTTCAAGGCGAGAGAAATTGTAGCCATGGGAAGACATCCTTTTCTGAAAAGAATGCAGTCTGAGACGGAACGGGATTATCAGATTATCGACGAGGCGCTTTCCCAGACGGGAACTTTACATCTGCGGGATCGGAAAATTACACAGCTTTCCGGAGGGGAGCGGCAACGGATTGTTATCTCCGCCGCGCTGGCGCAGCAGCCGAAGCTGTTGATTCTGGACGAGCCGACCAATCATCTGGACATTCAGTATACGCTGGAAATTATGGAGCTGATGAGAAAGCTTAACAGAGAGCAGGGGATTACTGTTTTTGCAGTGCTGCATGATATCAATATGGCGGCAAGATTTTCCGACCGTATGATTGTGCTGTCAGAAGGCAGTAAAGTAAAGGACGGTCCTGTTTCTGAGGTGCTTCGGGAAGATGTCTTGAAACCTGTGTACAGTATCGATCTTGTGGTGCGAGAAAATCCTTTGATTCAGACACCTGAAATTCTCGCGCTGCGCAGCAGCAGGACAAAGCGGAAGGACAATGGGAAAAAGGTACATATTATCTGTGGCGGCGGCAGCGGCAGCCGGCTGATCGAAACCTTTTACAACCGGGGCTGGCAGGTCAGCTGCGGAGTGCTCAGTTCCGGCGATAGTGATTATGAACTGTGCTGCTCTCTGGGAATTCAGGTGATTGAAGAAAAGCCGTATACCGATATCAGCAAAGAGGTTTATGAAAAAAATCTGCAGGCAGTTTCCTGTGCAGATCTTGTGATTCTGGCGGATGTGGATATCGGAAGAAACAATCTTGCCAATGTACAGGTGTTAAAAGAAGCAGGCGGGAAGAAACTTTATATTCTGCGTGAAAAGGCGAGAGACTATACCGGCGGCGCAGCCGATGCGATGATTGCAGAACTGATAGAAAGCGGACGCGCTGCAGTTGCGGATACTGACAGTATGAAAAAATTGTTTCCGCTATGGAATAAAGTATGATAAAAGCCGGCTCTGCCGGTTCTATAAAAAAACGGTCATATCGGGATTAAAAATCTCTATGCACATATGTCGATGTTTTATATGTAATAAATGGACAGGCTCTGCCTGTTCAGTCAGAAAAGGGGCTGTCGCAAACGGTAGTTTTCCGTTCATGCGAGGCCCCTTTTGCGTGTTTTTAATCTTGCTGTAAAGGAATATTTTTTTTAGCTGTTATACTGTTAAAACCAAAGCGGATTACTCTTTTTTCGGAACAGCTTTTGCGGATACTGTGGCATCTATATATTCCGGATGTGTGTATTTGCTTCTCTGATAGGTATTTTCGCTGATATCAAGCTTAATATCCAGTTCACCGGAAATTCCTTGCTGCAGGGCGCGTCTGACGGCGCCTTCTTTAGCGAGTCTTTTGGCTTCCTCAAGAGCTTTGTCATAGTCCGGGATTGCAAAGATCTGCGGTCCGCCGATAATCAGATAGGTCGGATAAGAGGTTTTGATTTCTTTATACGCTTCTATTCTGATGACACATTCTGTGTTAATATTGCCTGCCGCAGCGCCGATGGCATTGGCTACTTTTCTGTTTTCAGGAAATTCAGCTTCTGTGCCCAAAAGTTCTGCGACATCTTCCAGAAAAGTTTTTGTCGGAGCGCCGATTCCGATCAGCTTGAGAGGGGTTGTAAACCGGGGCAGAAGGCATGGTTTTTCTTTGGAGTTGTTGTCTGCAAAAATCATAGCGGTCAGTTTTTCCAGATTAGAGATTTCCTCATCGGTCAGGTCTCTATCGGTTCTGCGTTTCAGCAGAATCTGCACCAGATGGCTGTACAGCCGCGATTTTGTCAGGCTGTAGATGGTATCGCAGACTTTTTCCTCCGGCTGCTTTGTTACAATGGAAAGATAGGCTGCGCCGAGTTTTGAAGCTTCGCAGTTAAAGTCAGTATAGTCGCCTTTTATATGCATGACATCGGTTGGAGTCATACCGGAGCGGATGATAATTCCTTCATCTTCAAGACGGTCGGTATTGAAAATGTGGGGGCTGATTCCAGAAGCTTTAGCGGCTTCTCTGAACATCAGCGGTTCTCTTTCCAAAGCAGCAATCAGTTTCTGTTCGTAAGGCTTATATCGACTCGTGATTTCCGGTTTTTTGATCAGTACAAAAAACTCATGGGCAGGATAAGTAAACGGAAGGTACATCAGAACCAGAGTTCTGAGCTTTCTGATAATCTGCGGGTACCGGGCGGCAAGCATACAGAGGGGGATATGTCTTCTTCTGTCGAGATATAAGTCCCGGCCTTTATATTTAACTGCTGTATCACCGCCCAGAGCAAAGGTGTCGATGGATACGCCGCTGACCATGGTGCGCCATTCTCCGATGGAAATTCCGGAATTCGTGCTTACAGCGTTTCCTTCTTTGACAAACGCAACATCACTGGTTGTACCGCCGATATCGACAATCATAGCATCTTGTAACTCCGAAAGCTCCATTGCGCCGATGATGCTGGCTGCCGGACCGCACAGCAGTGTTTCTACAGGTCGCTCAGCCGCAAATTCACGGCTCATAATGGTACCGTCGCTTCTTACAATAACAATTGGAAGGTCCAGCTGCATTTCAGAAAGAGATACGTCGATGGAGATAAAAAATTCCTGCATAACAGGCAGAAGCCGTGCATTCAAAAGAGCAGTAGCGGCTCTGGCCAGTATATTCAGCTCCTGATACAGACTGAAGCCGCAGACGCAGGGGATTCCCAGTTCGTCACTGATGATTTTTTCCGCCCGTTTTTCATATGCGCCGTTGTCGTATTTTGGATTGATCTGTACGATGGCAACGCTGTCATAAGAAGCAAATTCTGTTTTCAGGTCTTCTTTCAGTTTTTTCCAGTCAGGAGTATTTTCCGGGCTGTCATCTTTTTTAGCATCTCCTGCCATAAAGTAGATTTCGTTTACCGGAGGAAGACCATATCCGGAAACGGTTTTGGAAATCTGATCGCGATCAGCACCGATGAGAATCAGTTTTGCTCGTCCTCCTTTATGCTCGACACAGGCATTGGTTGCCAGTGTGGTGGATAAAGAAATGAAACGGGCTTTTCTGACGTCTTCAGGATTCAAATCCAAAAGGGCTTTCAAAATCCCGGTTTTCAAATCCTCTTTTGTAGTGAGAGTTTTGCTCAGAGAGAGAACCTGATGTTTTTCTGTATCAAAAACTGCAGCATCTGTACAAGTGCCGCCTGTATCGATTCCGATTCCGATCATATAAGATACCATCCTTTCTGTAGTATATCTTCTATTTTATCACCTGAGGCGAAAGAAGTGTTGCATAAGGGGCAGAAATTATGGTAATTTTGTTGGAATAAAAAGAAATGAGAGTGAAAGAAAGCTTGACGAAATGGAAGCAGGGGAGAGCGAGAGTTGCCTTTTTTCTATGATTTCCGGCTGTAAAGCAGACGTAAAGCATAGCGAAGCGTAGAAAAACGGACAGCGCAGGGAGCAAAGTGACCGGAGGAACGAGCGAAGCGAGAGTTGCCTTTTTTCTATGATTTCCGGCTGTAAAGCAGACGTAAAGCATAGCGAAGCGTAGAAAAACGGACAACTGAAAAACCGCCACGTGCTGAAGCACTGCGGTTTCTGTATGACACCTTCCATCGATTTTCTGTGAGAATTGGGATAGGTGTTCAAGCGCAGGGAGCAAAGTGACCGGAGGAACGAGCGAAGCGAGAGTTGCCATTTCGCCCAAATCCTATACCCTTACCCAGTATATTTCGCGTTTTTATCTTGTGAAATCTCCTGTATACTCCCTTTCTTTTGATTTTATAGGGGATAGGTTTCATAAAACAAGTTGCTTGAAATGCTAAAATCAGGCGGAATTTCTATAAAATTCCATTCATGTATTTAATATATGTAAAAATCAGGTAATTTCAAAACGATTTCTGCTGTAAATCATTGAAACTGCTCTTAAATTTCTTCATATACCCCCCTGTCTTCTGCCAAAAATCCCCTGCATTTCGCTAAAAAGGTTGTTTGCATGGGATTTGGGAATATCAGGCGAATATTTTATCGTATATAAGTATATTAGGGATTGCCGAAAGAGGCTGCAGAATTCCGCCTGCCGGATCAGATGACGATTTCGGTTACGGTCAATATGTCGTCAGCTACTCGAAAATGCACATCAAAATCTGCGAATGAGATGCCGTAAATCCTGTCAGGATCGCTTTGATAGGATGGTCTTGGGTCTTGAGCGAGAACTTCAGAAAGACCTTTCCGCAGCTCTTCGGGTATCAGAGCAAGCAGGTCAGGCGGAATTTTCACCTGGAGCGCATAGTCTTTTGTGGCGGTCTGAAAGCCGCAGACCGCATCTTCGCGGCAGTCCAGTGTAATATATGGTTTGATATCGTAGATAGGCGTTCCATTCATCAGGTCGGCACCGGATACAACAAGAACAGGACCTTCCGAAGAATCTGTCCGGATTTCTTCGAGGTGGACGGAGGAAAGCCCCAGCCCATTGGGGCGAAAGGGGGAACGGGTTGCGAACACGCCCATTCTTGTGTTTCCGCCGAGTCGGGGCGGGCGAACCGTTGGAGACCATCCCCTGTCTTCGTTTTCTGAAAATCCCCAGATCAGCCAGATGTGAGAAAAGTCCGAAAGACCGCGCAGGATATCGGGGTTTCGAAACTCTTTTTCCATGATGATTTCTGCTTTCAGAGAAGGGGCGAGACCGCTCTGGCGGGGGATGCCGAATTTATCCGGAAAACAGTTTCTGATATGTGCAACCGGTTTTATCATATGTTCCATAAAAAATGCTCCCTTGTTCAGATCTGCTTCTATTATAGCTGAACAGGGAGCGTTTTAACAGTATGGAATTTAGAATATGTAAATTTTACGATAGGCGGTAGTTGTTCTGATTAAAAGAGATATCATATTTGTCAGAGGTTTATCTCCGGCAGGGTTTTGAACCCTGCTTCCAGTTCTTCGTCTGTCGGTATATGGTCTGTCATAGTGCCATCGTTAAACTGGCCGTAGGCTTTCAGGTCGAAATAGCCTGTGCCGGTAAGTCCGAACAGAATGGTTTTCTCTTCACCGGTTTCTTTGCATTTCAGAGCTTCGTCCACAGCGGCTTTGATGGCGTGGCTGCTTTCCGGCGCAGGCAGAATCCCTTCTGTCTTGGTAAATTCTCTGGCTGCTGCGAAGACTTCTGTCTGTTCATAGCTTCTGGCTTCCATAAGACCCTGGTCGTAAAGCTCGGACAAAGTGGTGCTCATACCGTGATATCTCAGTCCGCCGGCATGGTTTGCGGAAGGAATAAAGCCGCTGCCCAACGTGTACATCTTTGCCATTGGTGTGACTCTTCCGGTATCACAGAAGTCATAAGCGTATCTGCCGCGGGTCAGGCTGGGGCAGGATGCCGGTTCCACGGCAATGAAGCGGTAATCGGCTTCGCCGCGGAGTTTTTGCCCCATAAAAGGTGCAATCAGTCCGCCCAAATTGGAGCCGCCGCCGGCACAGCCGATGATGATGTCCGGGGCGATGTCGTATTTGTCCATAGCGGTTTTCGTTTCCAGTCCGATAATGCTCTGGTGCAGAAGGACCTGATTGAGAACACTGCCCAGCACATAGCGGCAGTTTTTATGTCCTAAAGCGGCCTCTACAGCTTCAGAAATAGCGCAGCCCAGACTGCCGGTGGTGCCGGGATGCTCCTTCAGAATTTTTCTGCCTACTTCTGTGGTTTCTGAAGGGGAAGGAGTTACTTCTGCTCCGTAGGTTCTCATGACTTCACGGCGGAAAGGTTTCTGCTCATATGAGACTTTTACCATATAAACTTTGCAGTCCAGTTCGAGATAGGCACATGCCATGGAAAGGGCGGTTCCCCACTGACCGGCTCCGGTTTCTGTTGTGACGCCGGAAAGACCCTGTTGTTTTGCGTAATAGGCCTGCGCAATGGCAGAGTTCAGCTTGTGGCTGCCGCTGGTATTGTTGCCTTCGAATTTATAGTAGATTTTTGCTGGTGTCTGCAGTTTTTCTTCCAGACAGTAGGCGCGAACCAGAGGTGCGGGGCGGTACATTTTGTAGAAATCCTGTATTTCCCGGGGAATATCGAAAAATGGTGTCGTATCGTCTAATTCCTGTCTGATCAGTTCATCGCAGAAGACAGGCTGAAGATCCTCAAAAGTGACCGGCTGCAGTGTGGACGGGTTCAGCAGGGGCGCAGGCTTTTTCTCCATATCGGCGCGGATATTGTAGTACTGCGTCGGCATTTCGTGTTCTTCCAGATAAATTTTGTAAGGAATGTTCTCTTTTGTTGTCATTGTTGTTTGCTCCTTTCTGCGTACGGGACAGGAGTCAGCTCTCAGCCTGCCGGGTATTGTATAAAACGCCTTTCCGGAGATCTTTCTTGCATATCGCCGTAAATTTCACCAAATCGAAGATTTGGGAAATTCTGGCGGCTGACCTACCGACGATTTGCTTTCTGCAAATCGGGTTAGGGCAAGTGCAGTGTGCTTTTGCCGGTCGGACATTGCAGAGCAAGTCTTCCCGGAAAGCAGTTTGCATAAGGACTTCCCATCAATTTCTTTCAGAAATTGGGGCAAGACCATTAAAAAACTCCTGTCCCAGTCAATCTGTTTTGCTGGGACAAGAGTTGTGTACATCTCTCTTGCGGTGCCACCCGGCTTGACGCTCCAAAAAGAGCGCCCACTCTGTGCGTACCATCATACGCAGGCTTTGTTTACGAAGTGCCGCTCCGTCGCCCCTACTGAGAAAATTCTGCGATGCGGTGATGATGCCGATGCGGAATATTCTGTTGGGTTTGCCCTCAGGAGTCCATTGGGCTCTGCCTTTTCATACTGCAATCTCACCGTCTGCAGCTCTCTCAGATGTAAGTATCAGAGCTTACTACTCTCCCTCAAAGGTTTATGGTATATTTAGTTTGTTTTCTGTATCTTAGCATAGTTCATATGAGTTGTCAACGAAAATTATTTGCTTAACATAAAAAATATACGATAATATGTTTGAGATTAACAAAAATCATCCGAGACTTACATCCAAGATCATCATAACCAGGAAACCGGCTATAAATCCCAGTGTGGCGGTTTTATCGCCGTCTTCTTCCTGCGCTTCAGGCAGCAGCTCTTGAATGACCACATAAATCATGGTTCCTGCGGCAAATGCCAGAAGCAGAGGCATCATCGGGGTTACGGCAGTGGCGACTAGTGCAGCGGCGACGCCGAAGACAGGTTCTACAACAGCGGACATACTGCCGATGAAAAAAGCTTTCTTTTTGCTGACGCCGTCTTTGAGCAGGGGCAGAGCAACTGCAGTGCCCTCCGGATAATTCTGAATGCCGATACCAAGAGCAAGGGCAAGGGCTCCGCTGAAGAGAGCCGGATTTCCCGCATCGCTTAGGGCAAGGGCAAAGGCAAGACCGACTGCCATTCCTTCGGGAATATTGTGAATCGTAATTGCCATAATCAGCATCAGTGTACTTTGGCGCAGGCTGACAATTTCACCGCCTGCCACTTTTCGAAGATATCGTCGTTTCATCAGGGCGTCGGCTGCAAGCAGGGCGATGACGCCGAGAAGAAAACCGCCGCTGATGACAAGCCAGCCAATCTGACCGTTTTCTTCGGCTCTGTCGATTCCGGGAAGGAGCAGAGACCATACAGACGCAGCAGTCATAACTCCGCCTGCAAAACCGAGGAAAGCGCGCTGCACATTGCCGCTGACCTCTTTTCTGATAAAAAAGACATTAAAAGCTCCAAGGGCAGTTACGGAGAACGTAAACATCGTACCTGCCAGAGCCCATGCTATTCCGTTCATAGTATTTTATCACTCCAAATTCATAGTTTTATGCGCATTCTTTTATTTTATGCTATGACGAATAAAGAGAAAGTGTGACTTTGAAGTGAAATTTACTTTTTTTATCTGATCTGCCCGTTTCCTTTCATTACATATTTATAGGATACCAGCTGACCGACACCCATAGGACCTCTTGCGTGAAGCTTCTGCGTGGAAATGCCGATTTCAGCGCCCAGTCCCATTTCGCCGCCGTCAGTAAAGCGGGTGGAGGCATTATGGTAAACAGCGGCGGCATCTACCGAGTTCAGAAATTTTTCGGCGGTATCTGCATTTTCTGTGATGATACATTCACTGTGACGGGTGGAGTAGCGTTCGATGTGTTCTATGGCTTCTTCCGGGCTGTCGATTACTTTGACACCGAGGATGAAATCCAGATATTCGCGTCCCCATTCGTTGTCTTCGGCGAGAGTGACGGTACAGCCAAAGGAATGCGCTTCGGCGGATTTATACTGTGAACTGCCGAAGTCGGTTTTGGTGGATATGAGATTGCTGCTGCGGTCAGTATTGCAGTCGGTGTCAAAATTGCTGCCGAGAATTTCACAGGAAGCCCGGTCGCCGTGAAGCGCCACATTCTTTTCAGCAAGCCGCTTTGCCATAGCAGGCAGGAAAGCTTCTGCAATATCACGGTGTACCAGTACCTTTTCTGCGGCGTTGCAGACAGAAGGACGAGAGGTTTTTGCGTTGAAGATAATGTCGAGAGCCATAGAAAAATCAGCGTCTTTGTCTACATAAATATGGCAGTTGCCGGCGCCGGTTTCAATGACCGGGACTTTGGCATTTTCCACAACTGAACGAATCAGACCGGCGCCGCCGCGAGGAATCAGCACATCCAGATATTCTGTCAGAGTCATCATCTCCTCAGCAGATTTGCGGGAGGTATCTTCCACAAGCTGCACACAATTAATATCCAGAGCGGAGTCTGCCAGCGCATCCCGCATAATATTGGTGATGGCGGTGTTGGAGTGAAAGGCTTCCCTGCCGCCGCGGAGGATGCAGGCATTGCCGGATTTGATGCACAGTGCGGCGCAGTCACTGGTCACATTGGGACGAGCTTCGAAAATAATACCGATGACGCCCAGCGGTACAGCCCGTTTTTCTATTACAAGTCCGTTTGGGAGTGTGCGGGTTTCCAGTATCCTGCCGACAGGATCTTTCCATTTTGATACAGCAATGACCGCATCTGCCATGGAACCGATTCGATCAGCAGTCAGTGTCAGGCGATCGATCATAGAAGGTGCAAGCACGCCGCGGGCTGCGGAAAGATCTTTTTCGTTGGCTTTTAGAATTTCGGGAGTACGGCGGATTAGAGCTTCGGCAATCAGCTCAAGTGCCTTGGTCTTTTCTGCTTCGCCGGCAATACGCAGGGCCCGTTCTGCCTGCTTTGCCAGTGTGCCCATGGCTTCCAGATTTGTTACGGTTTCCGGGTTTGTCATAGTTTCCTTTGATGTTGCTTTTGCTTCTGTCATAGTGCTAATCCTCCAGTCTGCCGAAGACAGTGCCGATGTCTGCGCCGTCTAACAGCCGGTATAAGTTTTCTGTATTGTCTCCTGCGATGATACAGCAGGGAATTTCAGCAGTGTTTGCAATTCTCGCGGCGCTGATTTTGGTCGCCATGCCGCCGGTGCCGAATTTGGATCCGGCGCCGCCTGCCAGTTTCACAATTTCTTCTGTGATTTCCGGGACATGAGCAATGCGCGCTGCATCTGCAAAACTGCGGGGATCCTTGTCGTAAAGCCCGTCGATATCGGTAAGAATTACCAGAAGATCCGCCGCAGAAAGCTTTGCCACTATAGCGGAGAGGGTGTCGTTATCGCCGATATTGAGGCCTTCAAGCTCATCCGTGGCAACGGTATCATTTTCGTTGATGATAGGAATAACTCCCAGATTCATCAGTTCTCTGAAAGTATTGATTACATTTTTTCTGCTTTCTTCGTGGTCTACAATAAGGGCGGTTAAAAGCATCTGGGCTACGGTCTGATTGTATTCGCCGAAAAATTTATCGTACATAAACATCAGCTCGCATTGTCCGATTGCAGCCAGAGCCTGTTTTTTGCCGGTTTCTTCCGGTCTGGATTTGAGCCCTATTTTTCCTGCGCCGACACCGATTGCACCGGAAGTTACCAAAATCATTTCCTTTCCGCTGTTTTGTAAATCACAGAGAGTTTTACAAAGGTTTTCGATACGGCGGATATTCAGTTTTCCGTTTTCGTGGGTCAGGGTGGAAGTGCCTACTTTGACAACGATTCGCCTGCTTTCTTTAATTCTGTTTCTATTCATAAATAATCTCCAGACTCCTGTCTAAAATTCCGTTGATATGGGCGATGAGAGTACCGTAATTGGTGAAAGGGACGCCGGCTGTTTGCGCTCTTTCCATCCGGCTTTGCATTTCACGCCGGTTCAGCATACAGCCGCCGCAGTGAACGATGAGCGCATAGCTTTGCAGTTCTTTGGGATTTTCGGGAAACTGGCCTCCGCTGGTAAAGTGAAAATCCAAAGTTTTGCCGGTGTATTGCCGTATCCAGCCGGTCAGTTTGACAGTGCCGATGTCCTCGCATTGTCTATGGTGGGTGCAGCCTTCACAAATCAGAATTTTATCGCCGTTTGTCAGGTTTTGGAGATAATGGGCGCCGTATGCCGCAGTGTCCAGAATTCCTTTGAACCTTGCCATAAGTATGGAAAAGGAGGTTAGACGGGTTTCCGGTGAAATTATATTTTTTACCTGTTTGAAGTCCTGACTGTCGGTAACAACCAGTTTCGGAGGCTTACTGAGAGCGGACAGAGCCTGCGCCAGCTGATCTGTCTGGGTTACCATACATACGGCATGGCCGTCCAGAATATCCCGGATGGTCTGTACCTGGGGAAGAATCAGCCTGCCTTTCGGCGCGGAGCTGTCGATAGGGGTAACCAGAACCACTATATCTGCCGGCTGTAATTTGTCCCTGAGAATATATTTTTCCGGTTCTTTCGATGAAGCGATGCGGCCGATGGCTTCTTTCAGGGTTTTGATGCCCTCACCGGTCAGAGCGCTGACCGATATAGCTTCTTCGAAGTCTGACGGGTCGGAAGAAAGCTGCACCGTATGCACCGAACGGGGCTCTGCGGCGCAGAGGTCGGATTTATTCAGGGCAATGAGAAAAGGAACTTTTCTTTTTCGAAAGAGATCGATGAGTTTACGGTCCTCGTCTGCAGGACCTGCGGCCGCATCGATGACGAGAACCGCCGCATCGGTTTTCCGAAGAATTTCAAAGGTTTTTTCTACGCGAAGACTTCCTACTGTGCCGTCATCGTCTATGCCGGGAGTATCAATAATGACGACAGGTCCCAGCGGCAGAAGCTCCATAGCCTTCTGTACCGGATCGGTGGTTGTGCCTTTTATATCGGAAACGATAGAAAGGGCTTGACCGGTGACTGCGTTGACCAAACTGGATTTGCCGGCGTTGCGCTTTCCGAAGAATGCGATATGCGTTCGATTTGCCATCGGTACCTGATTGAAATCGGAAGATGCAGCGGAATCGGAACACGCTGACGCAGGGGAATCGGAAGAGACTTCTGCCGGAGAGTCGGAACAGGTTGTCGGGGAATCGGAAGAGACTTCTGCCGGAGAGTCGGAACGGACTGACGCCGGGGAATCGGAGGCTGCCGCATCGGATACCGCGATATTTTCAGCAGCCTTAGAATCTGAAATCTCTTTTGCCATGTTCAATCTCCTTAATATAATCTTCTGCAATACGGCGTACTTTTTCCTTTGGAATATTGTTCAGTTCCTTTGCAATCAGGGCTTCACCTGTTCTGCGGGTTTTCGCAGAAGCGTAATCCACCAGATATTCTTTCAGCGTCATCAGCGCATTGGGGTGGCAGCAGTTCTGAATCTGTCCGTTTTTGCACAGCGTCATAAAACGGTCGCCCGTTCTGCCCTCACGGTAGCAGGCGGTGCAAAAGCTTGGAAGATAGCCCATATCCATAAGCCATTTCACCACTTCATCAAGGGTGCGGTTGTCGTCTACTTCAAACTGGGCGGAGTTTTCCTCTTCCGGTTCGGGTGTATCATAGCCGCCCACACTGGTTTTTGATGCGCCGCTGATTTGGGAAATCCCCAGATGCAGCGCCCGCGCCCGCATTTCCTTACTTTCTCTGGTGGACATAATCATACCGGTGTAAGGTACTGCAATTCGAATAATGGCAATGATTTTTGCGAACAGGTCGTCGGTGATGCCGCCCTCCACGCCGCCGTCAAAGTCGGCAGGGTCCACATCGTCTGCGGGACGGACACGGGGAACGCTGATGGTGTGAGGACCTACGCCGTGAACCGCTTCCAGATGCTCTGCGTGCATGAGAAGTCCCGCAAGCTCATAGCGGTACATATCCAGACCGAATAAAACACCGAGACCCACATCATCGATACCGGCTTCCATGGCTCTGTCCATAGCTTCTGTATGCCATGCGTAATTGTGTTTGGGACCGGTCGGGTGAAGCTTTTCGTAGCTGTCTTTGTGATAGGTTTCCTGAAACAGAATGTAAGTGCCGATGCCTGCATCTTTCAGCATTTTGTATTCTTCAACAGTAGTTGCGGCAATGTTGACATTGACTCTGCGGATATCGCCGTTTTTATGGTGAATGGCATAAATGGTTTTAATGGATTCCAGAATGTATTCAATAGGATTGTTGACGGGATCTTCCCCGGCTTCCAGAGCCAGACGCTTGTGTCCCATATCCTGCAGGGCGATAACTTCCCGGCGGATTTCTTCCTGAGTCAGTTTTTTTCTGGCGATATGTTTGTTCTGATGATGGTACGGACAGTATACACAGCCGTTGACACAGTAGTTGGAAAGATACAGCGGTGCAAACATAACGATGCGGTTGCCGTAAAAATCTTTCTTGATCTGTTCGGCAAGGCGATACATTTCTTCGGTAATCTCAGGATCTTCGCAGGAAAGCAGAAGCGAAGCTTCACGGTGACTGATGCCTTTGCGCAGAGCAGCCTTGTCCAAAATGCTGCGGACAAGGGGAATATCGTCTTTATGCGCGTCGGCATATGCAAGGGTGTCTAAGATTTCTTCGTGGCTGATAAAGTCTTCAGCCTTCAGTGATTTTGGATTGTACATTTTTTTGATTTCCTTTCTTTCGGGTCAGATCGCTTACGGAGACGGAAACGGCCGCGGCTTCGCAATGTCTGCGGGATTTGTCATGTCTGCCGATTTCTTGTGAATCGCCGCGAAATGAGTCTTTCCCGTTAGTATGATATATGTATAGATGATTAAACCTGACCGGCATATGCAAAATCTTGAGGCCGGGTCGGAAAAGTCCGATGGACTTTAAGGTTTCTTATGTGGATGCTCCGCCCCTTACGAGACAGTTGATTTTGAGCGGCGGCTATTGCTGGAACAGAGGTGAATCGCCGCGGTCTGTTACGATTTCAAAACCGATGCTTCGGACGGATTCTTTCAGTGCGGCAAGCTCCTCTGCGTGTTCGGCGGTGAGCTCCGCTTTGCCGTCATAGAGTGTGTATTTGCTGCGAAAAGCCGCAGGAGTCAGATTCGGCATAATCACATTTGCGCCGGCTTTGATACCCAGAAGTCTTCCGTCCTGCGAAGCTGTTCCGAGGGCTGTTGTTGCCGGAAGGAGTATTTGGGGGATTAAAAGGCGCAGTATCGCCAAAAGCCGCAGTGTCAGCACGGAAGAACCTTTAGGATCATTTTCAAAAGGTGTGCCGGCAGCTGAGATAAAAGGGCCGACGCCTGCCATATGGGGCATAAACTCTGCAATAAAAGATAAGTCCGAAATCAGATGTTTTACAGTTTGTCCCGGCGTTCCCACTATAAATCCGCAGCCGGTCTGATAGCCGATGGATTTCAGATTTCTGAGACATTCCCGCCTGTTTCGAAAATCCATTTCCGCAGGGTGCAGACTTTCGTAGTGATTCCAGTCCGCAGTTTCGTGGCGCAGAAGATATCTGTCCGCACCGGCTTGAAACAGTTTTTCGTAGCTTGTCCGGCTTCGTTCTCCGACGGAAAGGGTGAGCGCGCAGTCCGGGTACTTTTCTTTAGCGGCGCTGAGTATCGGAATCAGCTTTTCATCAGTCCAGTAAGGATCTTCGCCGCCTTGCAGTACAAAGGTGCGAAAGCCCAGACTGTAGCCTTTTTCGCAGCAGCTAAGAATTTCTTCCGGAGTCAGCCGGTAGCGTTCTGCATTTGTGCAGCTTTTGCGGATACCGCAGTAATAGCAGTCGTTTTTACAGTAGTTGGTAAACTCGATCAGTCCGCGGATGTAAATCCGATTTCCGAAAATCTGCTTGCGGACAGTATCTGCCTGACGAAAGAGATAAGTATCTTCTTCTTTTCCCGAGCGGAGCAGGAGTTCTTCCAGACGGTCTTCTGACGGAAATCCGCCTGCAGCCAGTTCCTCGATAGTTTTTACAATCTGTTTATTCATTTGCATACACCACCTTGCTGCTGATTTCAGGGATTTTACCGATTTTTCCCGCCAGTGCATTGATGATATCGGGCGGCGCGTCTAATGCAACGCTGATAATATGGATTCCTTTTTCTCTGTAAGGAAGTCCCATACGGCCGATGATGTATTCGCCGTATTTGTGCAGAATCTCGTTGAGCTTTTCTGCCGCCGCAGTATCACGGACGATAATGGAAAGTAAAGCAACTCTGGTTTCCATAAAACCTCCTTTGATCGTTTCGATTGTTGTAGTTTTGTATTATTGTAATTTTACTGTTATCATACCACAAAAAGGAGCTTAGGGGTACAAGGTCTTTTGCAGGAGAGGCTGCCCGGATTAGCTGGAGTCTGCCCGCAGGCATAAGATTTTCAAATTTGGTTCAATTTTACAGGCACAAAATCCGTACTTTTTCTCATAAACTTTGACTTGAAATTCATAAAACTGCCGAATTATATATGTATAACAGTAATTTCAACGGAATTTTTCAGTTTTTTTCGATTCCGTATTTTTTCATTTTGTTGTAAAGTGTGCCGCGGCTTAAGCCAAGTTCTCTGGCGGCGGCGGAGATATTGTTTTTCTGATTCCGCAAAGCGATAAGAATGGCGCTGCGCTCGGTATTTTGAATAATGGAAAGGGGCGTATCTCCGTTTTCCGTGGTAAATCCGAAGGCTTCGTTATAATTGCGCTGATCGACTCTCAGCTCTTGGGCGATGTCATCTTCTGTAATCTTTTTATCGTCGTAAAAGATGGAAAGCCGCTGGATCAGATTGCGCAGCTGCCTTACATTGCCGGGCCAGATATAGCCGGTGAGCAGGGTCATAGCGCTTTGGGAAAGGCGGAGATTTATATTCATATCTTCGCAGAAATAGTCAATCAGCATGGGAATATCTCCGGGCCGTTTCCGAAGAGGCGGTACAAACAGCTCAATGGTGTTGAGTCTGAAATACAGGTCGGAACGGAATTTTCGCTCTTCGCTGAGGGCGTACAGATTCTTGTTGGTGGAGGCGATGATGCCTGCCTGCAGAGGAATAATCCTGTGGCCACCGACCCGTTCAAATTCTCGGGATTCCAGAACTCTCAACAGCTTGGACTGCATAGACAGGTTCATATCTCCGATTTCATCCAGCAGAATATCTCCGCCGGCAGCAAGTTCGAATTTGCCGGGTTTTGTTTCTTCGGCGCCGGTAAAAGCACCTTTTTCATGGCCGAACAGCTCAGATTCCAAAAGATTTTCAGGAATTGCAGTGCAGTTAATCGTCACATAGGCAGAACCTGTGTGTCGATCCGGCTGCTGTGCGTTGCGTCCGTTATGAATGGCTCCGGCAATAATTTCTTTGCCTGTTCCGGTTTCGCCGATAATCAGGACAGGCAGATTGCTTGCAGCAGCTTTTTCCGCCTTATCCAAAAGGTCTTTTACGGCAGGATCTTCACCGATAAAATCCGCGAAAGAATAGCCGCTTTCCACACGAGAAAGGTTATCGTAAATATCGGAAATACTGTCATTGTCTTTGAAACGGCCATCTGTAAAAATCTGTTTTATTTTTTTCATATCGCGGAAAATGATGGTACCGAGGGCTCCGATAATTCTGTCTCCGTCGATGATGGGAAAAATACTGGAAATGCAGTTTCTGCCGTGGATTTTAAGTAGAAGTCTTGTGGCGGGAATTCCTGTCTTAAGTACCTGATGAAAGGGGGATACGGTATCCAGCACGGAAATATCTTTGCCGATGACTTCGCTGCGGCGCACCTGATCCCGGAAGGATTTGCTGCTGATGTGGATAATACGGGCGCTGCTGTCTACCAGAATAGATACATCAAAGACATGATCCATCAGCTCGTCCAGCAAACCTTCACGGGTCATCATATCGTTTAAGGTCATTTTGATTTTATCCATAGTTTACTTGTATGATGTATTTAGTCCAAATACATCAATACTCTCCTTTCTTCTCAACT
>CALBGO010000077.1 GCA_937894585.1 uncultured Eubacterium sp. | reverse complement strand
GCAAATATAAAAACTCCCACTCAAAAAATGGGAGTTTTTCAGTGCCCTTGATATAAAGGGTGGGTGTGTCATTTTTCTTTCCGGTACTCAGCAGGAAATGACACAATGAACGCTTTTTTTAGGATTTGTGTCATAAAAATAGAAAAAAAGCGGATTGAAACATATTGGATATGTAATATTATAGAATTAAAGTAAAAATTAGGGAAATTTATAAAAGGGGCAGATATGAAAAATGACAGGTTTGGATTGTTTTTAAGTATAACCTGTCATTTTTGCAGTTTAGGATTTTAAGGAGATGACACAAAAGGGTCTTATACGGCAGCATTGTGTCATTTTTGACTTTTAATATAAAAGGCTGCGGATATTGACCTTGCACTGACCGGTTTGAAAACGATTTGAAGTTAAGTTTGCCTGTCATCAGCTTTAAAAGCAGCAGAAGTAAACAGCTGCCGGCATGAACGAGCCGGTTGTATGAACCCTCTTTTGCATAAATAAGCTGTTTGCACATTTTTTTTCATTATAGCGGTCCGTTTTTTGTTTTGAACATTTAAGAAAGCAGTATTGGCAGGATGTAAAAAAATCCACTGTAAATTGCTAAAGTCTTATTGACAACTCTGAAAATTGAGAATAGAATTGTCTTGTGAGGGTGGTTAAAACTTTAACGGCATATGGTTAAAAAAATAACAATATGGACGGGAGATTACCTGAAAGATATGCTGCGGCACAGATGTATACAGGCTGTATGGCGGTATTGAGGCAGGAAGCCCGGCCTGACGCCGGATTGAAGAAAAGCCGCCGGATACAGGAATTATCTATTTATTATGAAGGAAATATCGGAAAACGATATGTTCCCGGTACCGGTAAAGCAAAAGCAAGGTCCGACGGGATAAGCTTCTTTTCGGGACTGTTTAAGGAATTGATGTTTGTGATCGGAGGAGAAACATGTGCAACTGTAAGGAAATGGAGAAGAAATTTCAACAGCTTGACGAAGTCATTGCTGCGCACAAAGCTGAAAAGGGCGCGCTGATTCCGATTCTGCATAAGGCGCAGGATATTTTCGGATATCTGCCTTATGAAGTGCAGGAGCGAATTGCAGAGGGACTGGGTGTGTCCATGGCGAAGGTTTACGGCGTAGTGACCTTCTATTCTCAGTTCTCACTGAAGCAGAAAGGAAAATACAGAATCAATGTCTGTATGGGAACTGCCTGTTATGTTAAAGGAGCAGGCGATATTTTAGGTAAATTCCTTGAGAGGCTTTCTATTGAAGTAGGTGAATGTACGCCTGACGGAAAGTTTTCTTTGGATTCCTGCCGGTGTATCGGCGCCTGCGGACTTGCGCCCGTAGTTACCATCAACGATGAGGTTTACGGACGGCTGACTCCGGAAATGGTTGATGCGATTATGGATGAATACGAAGCGAAAGAATAGGGGGACGCGATATGTGCAAGACGATTCAGGATATCGAAAGAATTCAGAAAGAAGCTGTAAAAGCGCTGGGAAACAGAGCCGGAAAAGATGACGGGAAAATTTATATCATGACCTGCTGCGGTACAGGCTGTACATCCTCCGGTTCTTCAAAAAACAGAGATAAGCTTGCAGAGCTCATTAAAAGAGACGGTTATGAAGATAAAGTGGAGGTTGTAAAAACCGGATGTTTCGGTCTCTGTGCAGAAGGTCCGATTCTTATGCTTTATCCGGAAAATGTAATGTATACCAATGTGACGCCCCACGATATCAATGAAATCTGGGAAGCTCACATTAAGAACGGAAGAGTTGTGGAAAGACTGCGTTCAGAAAATGAACTGGATTTTTTCTCCAAGCAGATGAGAATTTCTCTCAGAAACTGCGGAAGGATCGATCCGGAAAATATAGATGAATACATAGCCTATGACGGTTATAAAGCATTGGGAAAAGTGCTTTCCGGAATGGAGCCGGAGGATGTTATCAGGGTTATCGGGGACGCAGGCCTTCGGGGAAGAGGCGGCGGAGGGTTTCCGACCGGGAAGAAATGGGAGTTTGCCGCAGCACAGCAGGTAAAAGAAAAGTATATCTGCTGTAATGCCGATGAAGGCGATCCGGGGGCGTTTATGGACCGTTCCGTGTTAGAAGGAGATCCCCATTCTGTAATCGAGGCGATGATAATCGCAGGTTATGCTATCGGTGCGTCTCAAGGATATGTATATGTCAGAGCCGAATATCCTATTGCAGTGCAGAGACTTTCCCTCGCTATAGAACAGGCGGAAGACTACGGTATTCTCGGAGACCGGGTGCTGGGCACCGACTTCAGCTTTCATCTTGAAATCAGACTGGGCGCCGGTGCGTTTGTATGCGGTGAAGAAACGGCTCTGATGACTTCTATTGAAGGAAACAGAGGCGAACCGAGAATCAAACCGCCGTTTCCTGCTGTAGAAGGTCTCTTCGGAAAACCGACCGTTTTAAATAATGTAGAAACACTGTCCAATATTCCGCAGATTATTTTAAACGGAGCAGAATGGTTTTCCGGTATTGGAACAGAAAAGTCTCATGGAACTAAAGTCTTTGCATTGGGAGGGAAGATCAACAACACCGGTCTTGTGGAAGTGCCAATGGGGACTACACTCAGAGAAATTATCTACGAAATCGGCGGAGGCATTCCGGGCGGAAAAGCCTTTAAAGCCGTGCAGACAGGCGGTCCTTCCGGCGGTTGTATTCCGGCTGAGTTTTTAGATTCGCCGATTGACTACGACTCTCTTTTGGAACTGAAATCCATGATGGGTTCAGGCGGTATGATTGTCATGGACGAAGATACCTGCATGGTAGACATTGCGAAGTTCTATCTTGAATTTACTGTTGACGAATCCTGCGGAAAATGTCCTCCGTGCAGGATCGGAACTAAGAGAATGCTGGAAATTCTGACGAGAATTACTGAGGGAAAAGGAACTTTGGAAGATCTTGACGATCTGGAATACCTTGCGAAGAATATACAGAAAGGCGCTCTCTGCGGACTTGGCCAGACTGCGCCAAACCCGGTGCTTTCTACTTTGAAGTATTTTAAAGACGAGTATATAGCCCATGTGACAGAGAAAAAATGTCCTGCCGGCGTATGTGTATCCATGCTGAGGTATGTAGTAAACGACGAGCTGTGCAAGCACTGCGGTCTCTGCGCGAGAAACTGTCCGGCGCAGTGTATCAGCGGCAGCAAGACTTCGCCGTATGTAATTGATAACGAAAAGTGTATCAAGTGCGGTGTCTGCATGGAAAAATGCCCGTTCAAAGCGATTATGAAGAATGCGTAACCTTGGTTTAATGGAGGCAGAAAAGATGGAAAATATAAAAAGAGTGCAATTGACTATAGACGGTATGGATGTTAATGTGCCGGCAGATTATACGATTCTGAAAGCGGCAAAGGAAGTGAATATCAAAATACCGACCCTGTGCTTTCTAAAGGATGTCTGTGAAATCGGCTGCTGCCGCATGTGTCTTGTGGAAGTTGAAGGCATGAAAAACTGGCAGGCTTCCTGTGTGCAGAAAGTGGCAGAGGGCATGGTGGTAAGAACCCATACGCCGGATATTCTGAATTTCAGAAAGAAGAATCTGGAACTGATACTGTCCAATCATCCGGCCATGTGCCAGAGCTGCAGCCGCGGCTCTACAGGATGCGAACTGAAAACTCTTGCCAATACCATGGAGACTGAATTCGTTAACTATGCCAAGAATCAGGAAGTGATCACTGCAAACCGAGTTATGGAAATCGACAACGGCATTTCCATTATGCGCGATCCCAACCGGTGTATTTTATGCAGACGCTGCGTCAGCATCTGCCACAATGTGCAGACGGTAGGCGCAATTGATGTGATTAACAGAGGCTTCAGCACTGTGGTGGGAACAGCATTTAACCGTGCCATAGACGAGTCCAAATGCGTCAACTGCGGACAGTGCATCAATGTCTGTCCGACAGGGGCTCTGCAGGAGCATTCCAGCGCAGATGAATTCTGGGAGATTTTAAAAGATCCTGCAAAGACGGTGATTGTTCAGACAGCGCCTGCAGTCAGAGCGGCTTTGGGAGAAGAATTCGGTATGCCGATCGGCACCGATGTGACCGGAAAAATGGTAACAGCTCTTAGAATGATTGGTTTTGACAAGGTTTTCGATACCGATACGGCGGCGGATCTTACTATTATGGAAGAGGGAACGGAGCTTCTTTTCCGGTTGAAAGGCGGCGGAAAGCTGCCGCTGATCACCTCATGCTCGCCGGGCTGGATTAAGTTCTGCGAACATTTCTTCCCTGAAATGCTGGATCATCTGTCTTCCTGTAAATCGCCTCATGAAATGATGGGAGCGGTGATCAAGTCCTATTATGCTGAAAAGGAAGGACTTTCTCCTGCAAATATTGTGGTAGTTTCTATTATGCCTTGTACGGCGAAGAAGTTCGAGGCCCAGAGAGAAGAACTGTCTGCTGCCGGTTATCCGGATGTGGATCTGGTACTGACGACCCGAGAAATTGCCAAGATGATACAGGCCTTCGGTATTGATTTTCCGGCTCTGCCTGACGGTGAGTTTGATCATCCGCTGGGAATTTCAACCGGCGCCGGCACAATTTTCGGAGCTACAGGCGGCGTTATGGAAGCAGCCCTTCGAACTGTGGCGGATCTTGTAACAGGTGAAAGTTCGGATTCTATCGATTATATGCAGGTTCGCGGTCAGGAAAAGGGCATTAAAGAGGCAGAAATCACCATTGGCGATATGACTGTAAAAGCGGCGGCTGCTCACGGTCTCGGCAATGCGAGAGAGCTGATGGAACGAATCAAGGCGGGAGAACACTTTGACTTTGTAGAAATTATGGCATGTCCCGGCGGTTGTATCAACGGCGGAGGACAGCCGCAGCAGCCTTCTTCTGTGAGAAACTGGATGGATATCGGCGCAGAAAGAGCGAAAGCGCTGTACAGAAGCGATCGGGAGAATTTTATCAGGAAATCTCATAAGAATCCGGTAATCAAAGAGCTCTATAAAGAGTATCTGGGAGAGCCGGGAAGTGAAAAAGCTCATAAACTTCTTCATACGCATTACATTGCCCGGGGCTGAGGCTTTTAGGATAACAGTTATTACAAATAAAGGCTAATTGCAAATAAACGATTCGAGTTGAAGCGGGACATCCGAAGAAGAAAAACAAGACGAAAGTGAAAATCGAAAACCTGCCGTATTGTGCGATTATTTCTGCACGATGCGGCAGCTTTTTTGTTTTGCCGGCCGCCTTCTTTGTTTTGCCGGGCAGTTGCTTTTGTTTTGCCGGTCGGCATCCTGTTTTTCCTGGGTAGTTCTTTTTTTACCGGTTGCCTTCCCTGTTTTTGTCAGTCGCCGTCTTTGCTTTTGCCGGCCGCCTCTTCCATTGACAAGCTGTCTGCACCTTGTTACAATTTATTAAGAATTTTGTAAGAAACTGCACGACAGGTTTGTAATATTTGTGCAGTAAGATAGATTTGTAAACGAAAGGAGAACGGTCTGATGAATATTCTGGTATGCGATGATGATAAGGAAATTGCAGGGGCAATAGAGATTTACTTGAGAAACGAGGGGTATACGGTGTTTAAGGCTTACGACGGGGCGGAAGCTTTGAACATTGTCAGAAACAAACAGCTGCATCTGATTATTATGGATGTAATGATGCCGAAAATGGACGGCGTGCAGGCGACTATGAAAATCAGAGAGGAGCGCAATATTCCTATTATTATGCTGTCGGCAAAGTCGGAGGATTATGACAAAATTACGGGGTTAAATGTGGGTGCCGACGATTATATCACCAAACCGTTCAATCCGCTGGAACTGATCGCGCGGGTGAAATCTCAGCTGCGCAGGTATGTGGATCTTGGGAGTATGGAGAAGAAGAGCGGGGTTTACAAAACAGGGGGACTTGAGGTGGACGATGACGAAAAGACGGTTTCCGTGGACGGAGAGCCGGTCAGTGTAACGCCCATCGAGTTCGGTATTCTGAAGCTTCTGACGCAAAATGCGGGCAAGGTGTTTTCTATGGAACAGATTTATGAAAATGTCTGGAATGAACCTGCCTACAATCCGGAGAACACCGTAGCCGTTCATATTAGAAGGATTCGGGAAAAAATAGAGATTAATCCTAAAAATCCAAAGTATTTAAAGGTGGTGTGGGGAATTGGATACAAAATTGAAAAGCTATAGCGGCACAAGGTGGATTACATGGGCGGTCAGCTCCGCGCTGGCAGTAATTGCCGCAGAGGTTACGATTTTTGCAGGCTGTATGCTGGTGATGGCATACAGCTTTGAAGGCAGTGCGGGATACTGGAAAGAATACGGCAAAGACGGTATGGATGCAGAATGGATTTCCTTCAGTGTCGAAGGAATCGACGAAGTGGTGTCTGAGCTGTGGATGATAGCGGGGCCTGCGGTGCTCATTGCACTCATTGCGCTGGCTGTTTCTGTTGTGACGGTAGGCCGTAAGGATGAAACCGGCAGGCTGATTCTGAACAGATTCGATCGGATCTTTACCGATGTGCAGATTGCGGCCATGGTGGGAATCGCTTTTCTGATTGCGCTGATGTGTGTCGTTCATGTGGATTGGCTTGCCGGAAGCGGATGGTATCGGGAAAATCTGATACAGAGGCTGACGCCAAAGGAGCTGAAGCTGTGCGAAGAATACGGCGGTATTTTATGGAATGTTTCAAGCTTTCATCCGCGGTGGCTGGAGATCGCTTTTGCAGTGATAGGAAACAGCGTTTTGATCGGAGTTTTTCTGATGCTGTTTCAGTCGGTGATTAAGAAAATCAAGGACGGCTCTTTCTGGAAACATACGATTGTAGGAAGAATTATTTGGCATGCCTATGATGCCGCCAAGGCAAGCGAAGGCGTTTTCTGGAAGCTGATGGCAGTGCTGATCGGGGGAATGCTGCTTTCTGCAACCTGGTTCGGTATTATTCCGGTACTGATTCTGATCTTAATATTCGTACCGAAATGGGCGAAAAAATATACGGCAATCAAGGAAGGCGTTTCCGAAATCAAAAACGGAAATCTTGCGTATAAGATTCCTGTAACGGATAACGGAGAACTGGACCGTCTGGCTTCGGATATCAATACGATTTCCGATTCGCTGAATGTGGCGGTGCAGAACGAGCTGAAAAACCAGCGTCTGAAGACGGATCTGATTTCCAATGTGTCCCACGATTTAAGAACGCCGCTGACCTCGATGGTTTCTTATGTGGATCTTTTGAAAACAGAAGGACTTGACAGCGAAAATGCGCCGTCCTACCTTACGATTATCGATGAAAAGACCAGACGGCTGCAGAAACTGACGGAGGATCTGTTTGAGGCTGCAAAAGCCTCCAGCGGCAGTATTCCTGTGGATATTGTGAAAATTGAAATGAGCTCTATTGTAAATCAGGCTATGGCAGAGCTTGAGGAACGGCTTGCGGCAAATGAGCTGGATGTGATCTATACCAATAAAGCCGAGACGATTTATGTGATGGCGGACGGCCAGCTTTTATGGCGGGTGATTGAAAATCTTCTGACCAATGTAAGCAAATATGCGCTGCCGAAAAGCCGTGTTTATCTGGACATTCGTGAAGATGAACAGATGATTTATCTGGATGTTAAGAATATCTCTAAAGACAGACTGAATATCAGCGCCGATGAGCTGATGGAGCGGTTCAAGCGGGGCGACGAGTCAAGAAACACAGAAGGAAGCGGTCTTGGACTTTCCATCGCAAAAGACCTGACCTCCCTGATGCATGGAAAATTCAGCATTGTCATAGACGGCGACCTGTTTAAAGCAACAGTCGCGCTGCAAAAGGCGTAGATTTACCACCGTGCTGTAAAGGCATAATTCTGCCAACCTTTTCTTCAGGTCCCGGCAATCGTATATACTTCAAATCCATCGAATCCCCTGCCGGACTGTATTTCAGCAGAAAGCGGGGGATTTTAATCCCGTCATACGCATTTTTTTAAACCTTCTGTTTCGAATATGTCCCGAATCCCCCGTAAACTGTATTTTGAGCAGAATGCGGGGGATTTTTAACGACAAGCAGGGGGGTATATGAAGGAAAGGAAGGGTGCTTTCTTCGATTTTGCACCGATTTACAGGGAAAAAATTCCTGTAAATGATGAAATTTACTCTAAAATAGGGACAAAAATGGGATATAATGGTAAGTATTGCAAATCCAAGAATGCTTCTTCTATGATTTTTCCGCAAAAATCCCCTGCAAAACTAGAACAAAGGGAGTAGGCAGGGGATTTCCCCGGTTCAAACAGCAAAATATACGGGGTAAGGGTATAGGTAGTTCGAAGAATGAGACTGCATTGGAATCCCGGGGATGACCTGCATTGGAAGTGCAAGGGTATATGGAGTGCGGCAATGGGAACTGAATGATGATGAGATGCTGATGGGCGTAATAACCCGAAAATGAATCGGGGAATTTTTCTTCATACGGGGAAAATTTCTTCACAACGAAATCACTATACGAATTCGCATAAATGGTATATAATGTACTTACCTTCGGAACAGAAGGGCAAAAGTAATTTTAACGGAGAAGAGAAATGAAACAGTTTTATGCGGCGGATTTGAAAGTACAATCCGAGATTACAGATTTTTTTATGATAAAAAGCGCAGGCATCAAGGTAGGCGCAAATAAAAAACAGTATTTTGATGTTCTGCTTGGAGATAAGAGCGGAGAAGTTAACTCGAAAAAATGGGATATTGCGGAAAGTGAGCTTCCGATGCTGTCTGCAATGAAAGAAGGCGACATTATCAAAGTTAGAGCTCAGGTAACCGACTGGCAGGGGCAGACGCAGCTTCGAATCGGCAGAATCAGACCGGCAAATGAAGCTGACGGGCTGGACATTTCCGATTACATTAAGGCAGCTCCGGAGCCATCCGACGAAATGTTCGATTTTATCTATAATACGGCAGATGCCATGGAGGACAGTGATCTTCGCCGTCTCTGCATTTCCATTCTCGCGGAGAATAAAGAACGGCTGATGTATTATCCGGCGGCGGCAAGAAACCATCATGCCGAGTACGGAGGACTTCTTTATCATGTGAAGCGGATGCTGATGACGGGAATCCGCGTCTGCGAAGTTTATACCAACCTGAATAAAGACCTTGTGGCTGCAGGCGTTATTTTACACGATATCGAAAAGCTTAACGAAATTCTGTCCAATGAGTACGGCGTATCGCCGGGTTACTCTTTTGAGGGACAGATGCTGGGACATATCGTGCAGGGTATCAAACTGCTGGACAGAGTCTGCCGCGACCTTGAGATACCTGAAGAAAAGACGCTGATGCTGGAGCATATGATTTTATCGCATCATTATGAACCGGAATTCGGAAGCCCGAAAAAACCGCTGTTTCCGGAAGCCGAGGTGCTGCATTACCTGGATATTTTAGATGCGAGAATGTTCGATATGGAGGATGCATTGCGGGGAGTTGCGCCGGGAGAGTTTTCCGACAGAATCTGGGTTCTCGATAACCGGAAGATCTATAAACCGACACAGGAATAACGGAAAGCCGACACAGGAATAACGGAGGAAATATAAAGTGATTAAGTTTGACAAAGATGTGCTGAGAGCGTTGCAGGCACTGGAGAGAAAAGGGTTTGAAACTTATGCGGCAGGGGTTTGTGTAAGAGATCAGATATTGGGACTTAAGGTTTATGACTGGGACCTTTATACAAAGGCGACTCTTTCCGATATGGAGGAGATTTTGGAAAGAGGAGAAGTGTATGATAGAGAAAAACAGATTTTCCGGATAGATTTTACTTATGAAATACCTGCAAAAGAAGAGGGGGAAACTCCGACTATAGATGGATGTATTGTGGATATTAGACATTATGACGGTGATATTCGGGATGTACTTTCCGGTATGGGTTTTACGATTAACGCTATGGCGGATAACCCGGAGCGAAGCTTTGCAGACTTTTTCGGGGGCAGAAACGATCTGAAATCCCGTCTGATTAAAACCGTTGGAGATGCGGATACTTTATTCTCAAAGGAACCGGTTCGTATGATGGAAGCCGTAAGACTGGCTGCGGAACTGGATTTCGACCTGCACAAAAGCGTCTTTGATGCAATCGGCAGCAACTGGAGGACGCTGATGGAGCAGGTTGACCGGGGAGAAACGACGGCGGTAAGAAGAGAATTTGAGGATCTGGTTACAGCGGATTTTGCGGGTAAAGGTCTGAAGATGCTGACAGGAAGTGGTCTGATGGCGGTGGTTTTGGGAGAAGAAATCGCATCCAAAATGTCCATGAGCGATACCAATGCCTTTAAGACTGTGTGCGAAAACATTGACAAGACAAAACCCGTCAAAGACAGACGGCTTGGACTTGTTTATACGGCGCTGCATAAAAAACGGGCGATTCCGGCAATCGAAAGACTGCATTACAATGAAAAGACAAAAACGCATCTTATAGACGGTGTGGAAAAACATATTGATATCAATTTCCTGAATACAGATATGGAATTTAAGAGATTCCTGCACGAATACGGTATGGATCGGTATATGTACCTTCATAATCTGGCAAAGGCTATGCGTATTGTCTATGACCAACCGGCCAATAAGGTGGAAGCCAGAAACTATATGCTTAAGAAAGTCGCATCGGAACCGGTGTTTGCAGAGGATTTAGTAATCGATGCCAATGATTTAATGGAGGCCGGCATTGCGGATACGCCGGAGCGGGCGGAAGAACTTCTGAATCTGGTGGTTGCGGTGGTGCATAAAAATCCTGTCAACAACAACAGGGATGTTCTTCTGAAACAGGCAGGAAAGATGGCGAAGAGCAAATTTGCGGCAAAGACCCGCTATGTGAAATGGACGAGATAAAATCGGAGAGATATGGAAGAAAAGCAGGGAACCATTAGCGAGATTATATTTTACAACGAAGAAAACGGATATACCATTGCTGTGATGGAGACAGAGGACGAGTATTTTACTGTGGTCGGCTGTCTCCCTTCCTGTATAAAGGGCGCATCCTACAGGCTGCGGGGAAGCTTCAGGGTGCATTCGACTTACGGGGAGCAGTTTGCCTTCAGTGAATTTGAGGAAATACTGCCCACAGGTCTTTCCGGTATAGAAAACTTTCTGGCATCGGGGATTATCCGAGGCATCGGTCCCAAAACAGCTGCTGCGATAGTAGACGTTTTTGGAGAGGAAACCCTTGCGGTTATGGAAGAATCTCCGGAAAAACTGGCTCGTGTCAGCGGAATCGGCGCCAAAAAGGCGGAGCTGATCGGCGAATCCTATGCGGCGCACCGTGAGTTTGCCGGTGTATCTATGTATTTTCAGAAATTCGGTATTTCGGCGGAATACGCTTTGAAGCTTTATAAGAATTACGGAAAAGATGCTCCGGAGCTGATTCGCGAGAATCCCTACAGGTTGGTGGAGGAGGTTTCGGGTATCGGTTTTCATAAGGCTGACAGAATTGCGGAGAAGATGGGTATCGATCCGGAAAGCTCCTTTCGGATTAAAAGCGGAATCAAATACGGTCTGCTTTATTATGCAGGAGAGGGAAGTACTTATGTGCCGCAGCAGGAGCTTTGCGAAAAGGTGTGCGCTATGCTCGATGTTTCTTCGGAGCTGATTTACGAAAATCTGGTGGAGATGGCTTTTGAGGGAGAAGTACAGCTGGATACACTGAAAGGGCAGACGGTGGTGTATCTGTATGCCTATTATTTTGCGGAGCAGAGAGTATGCCGCAATATTGCGGGACTTGTGCATGCTTCGCTGAAATCTCTTTCTGTGGATATCGACAGTATGATAAAAATGACCTGCGGTCAGACAGGAATTACCCTTTCGGAACAGCAGACCGAAGCGGTGAAAAGCTCCCTGACCGGAGGCGTTTCTGTGATTACGGGAGGTCCGGGAACCGGAAAAACCACAATCATCAATACATTAATCAATATTTTTGAACAAAGCGGATTCAAAACCGCTATTGCGGCGCCGACGGGAAGAGCTGCAAAACGGATTACCGAGACCAGCGGTCATTATGCCTCTACGGTGCACAGGCTTTTGGAATATTATCATGCTGCGGACGAAGATACAATGCGTTTTGGAAAAAACAGCGAAGATCCGCTTGATTACGATGTGGTAATCGTAGATGAAGCATCTATGATCGATCTGATGCTGATGCAGGGACTGACCGATGCCTTAAAAGAAGGTACCCAGCTGATTCTGGTCGGCGACTACGATCAGCTGCCCTCGGTGGGCGCAGGTAATGTGCTTCGGGATCTGATTGAAAGCGAATATGTGCATACGGTAATGCTGACGGAAATTTTCAGGCAGGCCCGGGAAAGTATGATTGTAGTCAATGCGCATAGAATCAATCAGGGAGAATATCCGTTTCTGAACGGCAGGGATAAGGATTTTTTCTTTATGGAACGATCATCGGAAAAGCAGATTGAGGAGCTTTTGGTACAGCTGATTACCGCAAGACTGCCTGCTTATTATGAGGGGATTGTTCCGGTGCGGGATATTCAGCTTCTGACGCCGGTTCGAAAGGGAGCTTTAGGCAGTATTGCTCTGAATAAAGTTTTGCAGCAGGCGCTGAATCCGCCGCGGGAAGATCTTGCGGAACGGAAATTCGGGGAGCGGATTTTTCGGGAAAATGACAAAGTCATGCAGATTAAAAACAATTATGAAATGGGATGGAAAAAGCGCCGTGATTTTTCCGAAGGACAGGGGATTTTTAACGGTGATGTGGGATTTATTGAAAAAATAGACAAAGAATACAATCAGATGACGGTTATTTTCGATGAGGACAAGTATGTGACCTATGATTTTGCACAGCTGGATGAACTGGAGCTGGCTTATGCGATTACGGTTCATAAGAGTCAGGGGAGTGAGTTTCCCATTGTGGTAATGCCGATATCCTGGTTTCCGCCGATTCTTGCCACCAGAAATTTGCTCTATACGGCAGTAACCCGCGGTAAACAGGTGGTGGTGCTTGCGGGTTCACAGCAGAAAATGCATGCAATGATAGATAATAACAGGATTCAGATGCGGTATTCGGGGCTTCGCTGGCGGCTTTCGGAACTTTTGGAGACAGAAGCGGAACGGGTGTAGAGAAAATTTCAACAGGGGGGGTAATGGTTATATGATAGAGAATCTCAAAACAGGCCGTGCGGCGGAAAAAACGGGCGGTATGACAGAGGTGACCGGCAGTGCAGCGGAAACGCCGTGCATATTTGAAAACCCAGCTTTGACAGGCCTGAGCAAATCTGCGAAACAGCCGAAGTTGCGGAAGCAGACGGAAGAAGCTGTTGATTTGCCGAAACAGCGGAAAGATTCGGAGGATCAGCAGAAGCAGACGGCAGAATCGGAAGGCGCGAAGGTGTCGGTTTTGAAATCGGCGGCAGATCGTGTTATGGATCTTCTGTTTCCTTCGGCTTTGTATTGTATTTGCTGCGGAAATCTTATAGATGAAACGAGAACCTATCATCTCTGCGACCATTGCCTTTCTCATATTCGGTGGGATGGAAGCGATGTACGCAGCATTCGCGGGCTTAAAACCTTGAGCTGCACTCGATATGGACTGTATGAGCGAAGTCTTGTTTTTGCGCTGAAATATAACGGCAGGAAATACATCGCAAGAGAGCTTGCCGAAATGATGAGGGATCGCCTGATATTGGCGGAGGCGGAGTTTGATGTGATCGTGCCTGTTCCTATGTTTTCTGAAAAAGAACGGCGCAGAGGTTTCAATCACGCTGCGCTGATGGGAAGGTATCTGGGAACGCTGACGGGAAAACCCTGTTTTGCTCACGGTCTTCTCAGAACTTCTGATACACTTCCCATGAGAGGTCTTGGTCCTTCTGAACGAAGAAGTAATGTAAAAGATAAGTTTGCATGTAATGAAAAATATGTTACAATGCTGAAAGGAAAGCGTGTGCTTTTGCTGGACGATTTTTACACAACAGGGAGTACCGCCGGAGAATGCTTTCGCGCATTAAAAACAGCAGAACCCAAAGATGTGCTTTTTCTTGCGTTTGCTGCACGGTACTGAGACAAAGGATAAGAAAGCCATTGGTGTTGTTTTGGTGCTAAAGTTTTTGGTGTATAGAAAGAACTGTTTGTAAAAATGTAAATGCGGAAGTGTTTTGGATATTTTGCTGAAGAAAGTGCGGCAGGCAGATGAACAGCAGAATATCAGCCTCGGCATAAACGGTATATCATAAAAATGAAATAAGACGGCATTGCAGTTGTCCGGGTCTGTGGTTGAAAATCCAAGCCAGGTGCGGGCAAAAGGATCCACGTAAGCTGATCCGCAAGGCGGCAGTGATCATGGCGTACCTTAGAAGTAAGTCCTCGGAAAAATTCCGGTCAAGGCGAGTGTGGGGGCAAAGACCAGGTCGGCCGGACAACTGCAATGCCGTTTTTCTATGGCTATCGTCTGCGAAAGCAGGCGAAAGACATAGCGAAGCGTAGAAAAAGGGACAGCGGAGGGAGCAAAGTGACCGTAGGAACGAGCGGAGCGAGAGTTGCCGTTTTTCTATGGCTATCGTCTGCGAAAGCAGGCGAAAGACATAGCGAAGCGTAGAAAAAGGGACAGCGGAGGGAGCAAAGTGACCGTAGGAACGAGCGGAGCGAGAGTTGCCGTTTTTCTATGGCTATCGTCTGCGAAAGCAGGCGAAAGACATAGCGAAGCGAGCCGCAAGGCGGCTTTGAAAATTTTTACAAAAACATCACAAAAAATGCAAAGATTTTGTATATTTTTCCTGTAAAAGGTGGTATAATGCATATAACAAAATAATCCTTTGACCGGAACATTAAGGTTTCGGCCGGATGTCCGGTCGGGGACTTGGCTAAGGAGGTCATCAAATGAAGGTAATCATTACAGGTAAGAATTTTAACACCTACAAACATTTACAGGATACTATGGAGAAGAAATTCGAGAAACTCGGAAAGTATTTTTCTGACGACATTACCGTAAATGTAGTATTATCTCAGGAGAGAGGCAAGGACAAGATTGAGGTGACAATCAATGCCAAAGGAGCCGTCTTCAGAGCTGAAGAGGTCTGCGCCGATATTTACGAAGGTATCGACAGAGTTGAAGATAAGCTGTCCAGTCAGATGGCAAAGTTCAAGGGCAAACTGCAGAAGAGGTACAACAATAACAAGGCTTTGAAGTTTGAATATCTGCCGGAGCCGGAGGAAGAAGTTGAAGAAGTTCGGGTTGTAAGAACCAAGAAGTTTGAACTGACGCCGATGACAGTGGAAGAAGCTATTTTGGAAATGGAGATGCTGCAGCATAATTTCTTCGTATTTTTAGATATGGAAAGCGACAGCGTCAATGTGGTTTACAGCAGAAAAGACGGAAATTACGGCGTTTTGGAAACTACATATTAAAATCTTTGAATTATTTGAGCCGCTCGGAGAGAGCGGCTTTTTTATATCATCGTCTCCGCGCAGAATAAGGGGATGATTTTTCAAACTTTTCACCTTATGTGTATGTTATTTCTTTGTCAGCTGTTATATGTTATTTCTTTGTCAACTCCCTTGAATTTTTCACGCTTTTACGGTAAAATTATTAGTAGCTATGTATAAGGGGAAATATTATGAAAGACTTTTTTAACAACATTGTTTCGAGTATCGGTTTGAACGATATTGTCGACATTTTAATAGTGTCTTTTATTTGCTATAAACTAATCGGATTTATCAGAGACACGAGGGCGCAGCAGCTGGTAAAGGGGATGCTGGTGCTGGTCGTGACTTTTTTCTTATCGGATATTCTTGACCTGTATGCTTTGAACTGGATATTGCGGGGGACTATGTCCATCGGCATCATCGCTCTGGTGGTTATTTTCCAGCCGGAGCTTCGCAGAGGTCTTGAATATGTGGGTCGCAGCAAGATTGTAAAAGCGCCTTTCGGGCAGCTGGATAAAGAAAAAGCAAAAGCGCTGACAGATGAATTTGTAAAGGCTGTGGATGAGTTTTCCAGAACAAAGACAGGAGCGCTGATTGTGCTGGAACGGGAAACCGCACTTTCTGAGTTTGCCGAAACGGGAACGGTAGTCAATGCGGATATATCCGCGCAGCTTTTGGGTAATATATTCTATGAAGGCGCGCCTCTTCACGACGGAGCGGCAATCATCCGCGGAGACAAAGTTTTTGCGGCGGGCTGCGTGCTGCCTTTGACTGAAAACAAAAATCTCAACAAGAGTCTGGGAACCAGGCACAGAGCCGGTATCGGCATTACGGAGAATTCAGATGCCATTTCGCTGATTGTCAGTGAGGAGACCGGTATTATCTCTATGGCAGTGAACGGAAAACTGACTCGTTTTCTCGACACAAAAAATGTTGAGAAGACTTTATTGAATCTGTATCTCAACGGAGAAGCAGCCGAAAGCGGCAAATTGAAACTGAATAAACTGATGAATAAGCTGGGGAGGAACAGAGATGCTGAATAATAAAAAATTTAATATTGTCCTCTCTCTTCTCATAGCAATCGGCATTTGGGCATATGTTATAGGGGAAACCAATCCTGCGGATACCAAAACATTTCGGGATATTCCCATTACGCTGATCAATGGGCATATTCTCGACGAAAGCGGGCTTGCAGTCAGAGATGTCAGCGTGGAGACTGTTAATGTATCTTTAACGGGAAGCAGGGCGGATATTAACAAAATAGACGAAGAAGATATTGCCGCATCGGTGGATCTTTCGGACGCTGCGATGGGTGAAAATCATCTTCGGGTTGATATCAGGATTCCGGACAGTGCGGAACTTGAAGACAAGAGTGTTAATAAGGTGACAGTTACAGTCGAACGGAAAGTTTCCAAAGAGTTTGACATCAGACCGGAGTATGCGGGAAATTTCACTTCTGAGCAGGAACCGATTACTGTGGAAATGAATCACGAAACCGTAACGGTAACCGGTGCGGAATCTCTTGTAGATAAAGTGGATCATGTGTGTGCAAAGGTCGGCAGCGGAGAAGTTACAAAAAAAATGAAGACCATAAACAGCGAACTGACCCCTGTAGACAAGAATAATCAGAGGATTGACCGGTTAAAGCTTTCATCGTCTTCCGTGCAGATTACAGCACAGCTTGCGGTGCTTAAGACTGTGAAACTGGAAGTGCCTGTTGAAGACAGGTCGAACGACGCCTTTGAGAAAAAAGTTTCCGTACCCAAAACAATTACCGTCAAAGGCTGCAGTCGTGATGTAGATGCAGTCAGCACCATCACCGCAGAGCCTGTTGATATTACGGAAATCGAGAATAACGCTGAGCTTGAGATTGTACCTGTTCTGCCTGAGGGTGTGCAGATTTCCGATAAGTCTAAAGGAACACTTGTTGCGAAAATTACCGTAACAAAACTGGAAGAAAAGGTCTTTACCTTCAAAGCTGACGAAATTATTCTGGAAGGACTTTCCGAGGAGCTGGAAGCAAAAACAGAAGAACAGGAGATTAAGGTTACAATCAGCGGAAAAGCGGAAGAACTTTCCGAAATTGAAAAAGAAGATATTATTCTGTCCGCCGATCTCAGCGATTTTTCTGAAGGAACCCATCGGGCAGAGCTTACGGTGGAGTGCAGAAAAGACTGTGCTGCGGCAGTTTTCGAACCGGAACGGATTCGTGTAACAATAAATTTCAAGAAGAAATAAGCGGACAGGTGAAATAAAGTGTACAGAGCGTACAAAAATTACAGAAAATATAAAGTAAGTGTATCATAGAGTATAAAAAGTAAGTGTATCATAGAGTATAAAAAGTAAGAGGTAGGTTATGGGAAGATTATTTGGAACTGACGGCGTCAGAGGCGTCGCAAATTCGGAACTGACACCGGAACTGGCTTTCAATCTGGGAAAGGCCGGCGCCCATGTTTTACGGAAAGAAAATAAAAGGCCGGTTATTGTAATCGGTAAAGATACCAGAATTTCCGGCGATATGCTGGAAAATGCACTGACTGCGGGGATTCTTGCGGTCGGCGGCAACGTTATCAAAGCGGGCGTCATTCCGACACCGGCAGTGGCGTTTCTTGTTAAGCACTATCATGCCGATGCGGGCATTGTTATTTCAGCATCGCATAATCCGTTTGAATATAACGGAATTAAGTTTTTCAACAGAGAAGGCTTCAAGCTGGACGATGCGCTGGAAGAAAAAATCGAAGATATTATTATCAGAGATATTGATCCCAACGGTCATAAGAGTGGGGATGAGCTGGGACGGTGTCTGGAAGCCGAAGATGATGCGGCAGAAATTTATTGCGATTTTCTGCTTTCCACAGTCGATATGGATCTTTCCGGTATGAAAATTGTGCTGGACTGCGCCAATGGTGCGGCTTACCGCACAGCGCCCTCCGTTTATGAAAAACTGGGCGCAGAGGTCATTGCAATCGGCTGTGAACCGGATGGTATCAATATCAACGACCGTATCGGTTCGACCCATCCGGAAAAACTCCAGCAGAAAGTCGTAGAAGAAAAGGCGGATCTGGGTCTTGCCTTTGACGGTGATGCGGACAGACTGATTGTAGTTGACGAAAAAGGTATGGTAATAGACGGAGATAAAACCATCTGTATCTGCGCAAAGATGCTGAAAAATGCCGGACTGCTTTCGGAAAACAAAGTCACTGCCACAGTAATGAGCAATATCGGTTTTCATAAGTATATTAAAGAAACGGTAGGCGCAGAGGTGGAAGTAACCGGTGTCGGCGACCGGTATGTGCTGGAATCCATGCGTAAGACAGGATGCATTTTGGGCGGAGAACAGTCGGGCCATATTATTTTCCTGAATCATACTACTACAGGAGACGGAACGCTGTCATCTCTTCAGTTTGTAAAAGCGGTTTTGGATTCAGGTAAAAAACCGTCCCAACTGTCAGCGGAAATTGAAATATTCCCGCAGGTGCTTGAAAATGCCCGCGTTGCAAACGAAAACAAGAAAGCTTATCTGACCGACGAAGAAGTGCAGGAAGCCATTTCCGCCATTGAAAAAGAGATGGAGGGAAACGGCAGAGTTTTAATCAGACCTTCCGGAACAGAGCCTTTGGTAAGAGTTATGATTGAGGGCAGCGATATTGAAAGAATTCACAAGCTGGCAGTGGAACTGTCTGATTTAATCAGTAAAAAATTTGGGGAAAAATAACTTGAGGAAGAGAGAGGATTTTATATTATGTGTGGAATTGTAGGATATGTCGGACATGATAATGCGAAGGACATTATCATTGACGGACTTAAAAAATTAGAATACAGAGGTTACGACTCTGCAGGTATAGCCTTGCTGAACAAAGGTAAGCTGACTGTCAGAAAACGGCAGGGGAAAATTGCAAATCTTGAAGCGGCAATTGCGTCCGAGCATCTTTTCGGCACCTGCGGGATTGGTCATACCAGATGGGCGACGCACGGCGCGCCTTCCGATGTAAATGCTCATCCCCATATCAGCAGTGACAATTCTGTTGCCATTGTACATAACGGAATTGTAGAAAATTATGTGGAACTGAAAGAATGGCTGGTCAAAGAACACGGTCTGGTATTTCGGACCGAGACGGATTCCGAGGTTATTGCGCAGCTGCTTGGCGTATTGATAAAGACAGAAAATCTTTCTTTGGAAGACGCTGTTTTCGAGGCTGTAAAAATGATGCGGGGTGCTTACGCCATAGCGGCTGTCACAAAAGATGAGCCGAACAGGATTGTAGCTTACCGTAAAGACGCGCCGCTGATTGCAGGACTCGGAAAAGGCTGCAACTTTATCGCATCGGATATTCCCGCGCTGTTAAAGTATTTGAATAAGATTTATCTGATTGAGAATAACGAAATGGTAATCTGCACACCGGAACAGATTAAGATTCTGGACAGCGAAAGAAATCCGGTGAAAAGAGATGTTCTGCAGGTGACCTGGAGTATGGAAGACGCCGAAAAAGAAGGCTATGAGCATTTTATGCTGAAGGAAATCCATGAACAGCCAAAAGCCATTCGGGAAACTTTAACCCGCCGTCTCGACGAAAACGGAAGGATTAAGCTGGACGGTATTTCACTTACTTTGGAGGATTTGCAGAAATTCAACAAGATTTACATTGTAGCCTGTGGTACCGCATACCATGCCGGACTGGTGGGTAAATACGCCATTGAAAAAATGGCAAGAGTGCCGGTAGAGGTGGATGTGGCTTCGGAATTTCGATACAGAGATCCGTTTATAGATGAAAATACACTGTTTATCGCAATCAGTCAGTCGGGAGAAACACTGGATACACTGGCAGCCCTTCGTGAAGCTAAACGCAAAGGCGCAAGAATTCTTTCCATCGTCAATGTAGTGGGAAGCTCCGTGGCAAGAGAATCCGATGATGTATTTTATACCTGGGCGGGACCTGAGATTGCAGTGGCTTCGACAAAAGCTTACACCACACAGATGGTCTGCCTGTACCTGATTGCTCTTTATATGGGCGAACTGAAGGGAACCATTTCTGAAGCATATTATCAGAAAATGCTGGAAGAACTTTCACAGATTCCTGAGAAAGTGGAACGGATTTTAGACAAGTCGGAAGAAGTGGAGCAGCTTGCAAAAGTGCTGTATAACAGAAGACAGGTGTTCTTTATCGGAAGAGGTCTGGACTCGGCGGTGGCTTACGAAGGTTCGCTGAAGCTGAAGGAGATTTCCTATATCAACTCTTTTGCGATTGCGGCAGGTGAGCTGAAACACGGAACCATTGCGCTGATGGAGCCTGAAACCATTGTTCTTGCCCTTGCGACGCAGGATGCTCTTTTTGAAAAAACCTTTTCCAATATTGTGGAGGTTAAAGCAAGAATGGCTCATGTGGTATCTGTTGCAAAGGAAGGACAGAACCAGATTGAAAGAGAAAGCAATGAAGTGATTTACATTCCGCAGTGCGCTGATGAAGTTTCGCCGCTTCTGACCGTAATTCCTCTGCAGCTGTTCGCTTATTATGTTGCCAGAGAAAAAGGAGAAGATATCGACAAACCGAGAAACCTGGCAAAGAGTGTAACCGTGGAATAGCGGAAATGGGGGACGGCAGCCGGAAAAAAGCTGCCGGCTTAATCTGCACCGGTTGAGGCATTCAGGCAGCGGCTGCAAAAGAATGGCTCAACGGAAAAACTGCGGATTTCCTTAAAAAGACAGAAAAAACTGCCGGAGTTTATAAAAAGGATACAGCATACAAAAGAAAAATACAGGAGAAAAACAAAGGAAGAAAATACAATGGAAAACTACGAAATCAGAGACATTTCCCTGGCAGCTTCAGGGCATCAGAAAATTGAATGGGTAAAAAACAATATGCCGCTCCTTCGCGGTTTGGAGGAGGAGTTTGCAAAGACAAAGCCTTTTGAAAATATTAAAATTTCTCTGTCTGTGCATCTTGAGGCAAAGACTGCGTATCTGTGTCAGGTTCTGGCAGCAGGCGGCGCGCAGATGTCGGTAACGGGAAGCAATGTGCTGTCCACGCAGGACGATGTGGCTGCCGCTCTTGCTGACAGCGGTATGAAAGTCTTTGCATATCACGGAGCAACACAGGAAGAATATGACCGTCATATTGAAATGTGTCTTTCCCATAAACCGAATATCATTATCGATGACGGCGGCGATCTTGTGGGTATGCTGCACACCAAAAGACCGGATCTTGCAGAGGAAGTCTGGGGCGGCTGTGAAGAAACCACGACAGGCGTAATTCGTCTCAAAGCTATGGCAAAGGAAGGCATTCTGAAGTTTCCGATGGTGGCGGTCAACGATGCGGACTGCAAGCACCTTTTTGATAATCGTTACGGTACGGGACAGTCTGTATGGGACAGCATTATGAGAAATACCAATCTGATTGTGGCAGCCAAGACCGTGGTCGTTGTGGGCTACGGATGGTGCAGCAGAGGCATTGCTATGCGGGCGGACGCTTTGGGTGCAAAGGTTATCGTAACCGAAGTAAATCCTGTGAAAGCCATCGAAGCGAAAATGGACGGCTTTGATGTGATGACAATGAAAGAAGCGGCGCCTTTGGGCGACATCTTCGTTTCCGCAACAGGCTGCTGCAAAACCATCACAATGGAGCATATGCTGACGATGAAAGACCGGGTCATTTTAACGAACGCAGGTCATTTTAACTGCGAAATCGATATGGACGAGCTGGAAAGAGAAGCTGTGGAAAAGAAAGAAACCCGTAAAAATATTATGGGATATAAGCTGGATAACGGAAAATGGGTGAATGTAATCGGCGAGGGACGCCTTGTCAACATTGCTGCGGCTGACGGACATCCGGCGGAAATTATGGATATGAGTTTTGCGGTACAGGCTCTTTCTGCCATGTATATCAAAGACAATTACAAAAAGCTGGACAAGACTGTAGTTGACGTCAGCGGTGAAATCGACGATGTGGTAGCCAGAAGAAAACTGGCGGCATGGGGAATCGAAATTGACGCTCTGACACCGGAACAGGAAGCTTATCTGGCAAGCTGGGATGTATAGAAAATCTTTAATAGAAGGTGATAGATATGACTTATGAAGAAATCAGAACTCAGGCAGCTCAGGCAGTAACAGAGCTTTTGGCGGCGGCGAAGCTGAAACGGGGCGATATTTTCCTGATCGGCTGTTCCTCCAGTGAAATCAAGGGAGCCCGTATCGGAAAAGGTTCTGATATCGACGCTGCAAAAGCGGTATATGACGGGGTTATGCCGATTCTGAAGGAAAAAGGTATTTACCTTGCCGCTCAGTGCTGCGAGCATTTGAACCGGGCGGTTATCGTGGAAAAAGAAGCATTGCTTCCGGGTACGGAAATCGTTAATGTAGTGCCGCAGATGCATGCGGGAGGCTCTTTTGCGGTGACCGTATATGAAAATGCAGAGCATCCGGTTGCTGTAGAAGAAATCAAAGCGGATGCAGGCATGGACATTGGGGATACGCTGATTGGAATGCATCTGAAAAAAGTAGCGGTGCCGGTTCGGATTTCATTGAAAGAAATCGGCTGCGCTCATCTGACCTGCGCGAGAACCCGGCCGAAGTTTATCGGCGGAAGCCGCGCGGTTTACGACGATGTATTGTCCGGCGGAGATGTGCAGAGATAAACAATCGAAATCCGGTCCGCAAATTATCAGACCGGTAAATATGGCGAAGCGGTAATAAAGAAGAAATGAAAAGCGTACAGACAATCCGCAGCAGAAATGAAGTAATTCTGTAACATTTTGCCTTGTCCTTTCATAGAATATAGTAAAATCTAAGAAAGAAGCAGGTGAAATACTATGTCAAACAATTGCGGATTATTCAACCATGAAGGCGGAATCGACACCAGTCTGTTATTCTTCTTCTTGCTGCTGGTAATCATTTTCTGCAACTGCGGAAATTAAAAGCCGATAACAGATAATACGAAATACGAACAAAGGGACGGCCCAATTGGGTCGTCCCTTTGCTCGTTCTCGATAGAACGGTTGAAAGGAAATCTATGTGAGGTTTTGTCTTATATGGTTTACTTCCATTTCAGTTTGTAGTAGCCGCTTCCGCTGCCGTACTTCTGTACTTTGATATAGTAGGTGCCTTTTACGAGACGGTCGCCGTAGCCGGAGGTGTAAAGGTGCAGAGTACCGTTAGGTTCACCATAGTAGTATTCGGCAGTTCCGAAAGCCTTGGTTTTGCTGCCGCTGTAAACCGAGAATTTGATTCCGCCGCTGTAGCCGCCTGATTTTGTAATAATGTCAAGTTCTACGCGCTGTGTGGAGCCAAGTACCAGTTTGTACCAGTCGCCTGAAGAAGAGGACTGGGTTGCTGTGATGATACCGCTTCTGCTGTTTCCTTTGTACATACGGTTTGCCTTGGATCTGGTGCTTCCGCTCTTATCGGTCACCTTCGTGGAGGTGACTTTAATGCTGTAGGCTGAATCTGTCGCGGTGGAAACGGCAACATAGTAAGTTCCTTTCGGTACGCCGGCATAAGTGGTGTAGCCTCTGCCGTCTTTTTTCAAGTTTACAATACCCTTCAGAAGGTTTTTCTTTTTAGAGGAGTTCATCAGCTTGATTTTGTATGCGGCATCCTGACCGCCGTCTCCCCACGGAATGTCGATTCTCAGATACCTGGTGCCCGGTACGGTAATTTTGAAATAGCGATAACCTGTGCCGGATACAGAGGCATAACGAACTTTGCCGGAGGTCACTGCTGTAGAGCTGCCGGATTTCAGAGCCTTTGCATAGAAGACCTGCAGGGCAGTCTGAATGCTGCTGTAGCTGTCGGTTGCAAATACCAGATAGTAAGTGCCTGCTTTTGCAACACGGGCGGAGAAGGAATATATATCGCTGTCGCTCTGGGAAGCAGGAAGAGCCATTGCCGCAATCGGTTTCGTATCTGCGCCAGGATTTGGGGTATCGAAAAGGTATACATTATTGTTGCCGGTGCTTACAAGATTGATTAGAAAGTTGCCGGCAGCAGGAATTTTTACAGGAATACTCCATAAATTATTGCGGTCATACAAACCGGTTTTATAGGCATTTGCTTCTGTTGTTGTATTGATATTGACTGCTGTTACAGACTGCATCTCGGTCATGGCCTGTAATGAAGCATTGACGCCTGTTGCTTTTACTGCACCTGCGGTTTCGGCATTTTCAAAATCCAGGGTACAGTTTTCTGCAAGTTCCAAAGGCGCAGGGCAGTCTTTTTCAGTAACGGAAGTTTCAGCGAATATACTTTCCGCACCTGCAAACACAGTTGTGAAAACCAGTGCGGCGGAAAGAGAAAGGCTGAGAAGTTTCTTCGATGTTTTCATAATAGAATCCTCTTTTCGCGTAAATTTTTAGTATGGATTAATTATAACTGTCTGTGAGAAAAAACACAACAGAAAATTCTTTCTTTTTAAAAATAAAATGCGTTCCGCAAATACTGCAAAACGCATTTTGATAAATTATTTAAGGGCAAAAATCGGCGGAAAGTGGCGGCTTTGCCAACTGCGGAGGCGCAGCTGCTCTATCTTCGCGGACTTTGAGGCAGGCTCGGATTGGTGTAATAAATATATACGAATTTAATGTTATAATAGTCCAGTGTGCTGACATTTCCCGTGCCCAGTTCCTGCAGCAGAATATAATTGATTCCCACGCCGATGAGATAGCCGTACCGTTCTTCAATGCTGTTGGAGCCTACCTGCTGCTCAACCCGCATATATTTGCCGATTTGTGTGCGCAGGAATCCGTTAAGGTACTGCAGGTTTTCGTAGCTGATAAACTCCTGATAACCCGGCGGCATCAGAGGGTTCAGTGGAACCGCAAACTGCGGCGCATCGGGAAGAATGGGCGGAGGGACAATTCCGGCGGCACTTCCCGGATTGGTTTCTGAGGAAACCGGCGGAATATCCTGTTCAGGCAGGATTCCTGCTGACCGGTTCTGTGCCGATTGGTTTTGAGCCGGCTGATTCTGCGATGATTGGTTAGGAAACATAGCGAAGTTGGGATTTACAGGAGTTTGTGAAAAAGGCGGGTCGGGCTGTCCGGGAATCATTTCCGGAAGATCTTCCGCCCGAACTACTGTGCCCGGCATGGAAAAGGTGGAAGCAATCATACCGGTCTGGGAGGGAACGGATGTCATAGTTCCGTTCTGCCAAATGCCGTTTCGGCTGCTGCCGGGACTTTCGGAGCTTTGCATCGCGCTGCGGCCTGCCTGTATTTCACTGATGCGGCTTTGACCGGCGCCGTTTTGCATTTGTATGTTTTCGTTTCTGCGGGAGTTTGTCACATCTGTCATTTGGGAACGACCGATGGATTCTGCGGGCGCAAAAGGAGATGCGGTGTCTGTGCTGCCGGTATGCATCAGTGTGCCGCAGCCGTTTTCCGCATTACATGGAGTAATCATATGCAGGTACCTCTCTTTTTTATTATGTAGGAAATATCGACTTTTGATATTTCCGTAGTGTCAGGAGAAATAAACTTTTAATGGAATCGGTAAAGCCGATTTTTCGGATTCTATGTCTGGGCATAGTAGGATGTCGGAAGATAAAAGCAGTGATTGCCGATTCTGTTGTGAATCACACCGACATTAGTGGGAAAATAGGTAGGGCAGGTGGGACTGTAAGGGTTGTGAAAAAATAAAGAACCGTCTACTCCGGGCAGACGGCCTCCCGCCATGGCCCAGTCAACAATATCGTAATGCTCCTGAGTCGGAGTCATATTGTAGACATTCTGGCGGTTATAGGTACCGCCTACCGTCTCTCTCATACAAACAAACTGACCGGGCTGCGTTATGACGGCGCGTATATCACCGCCCCGGCTGACGCGGGAAAATTCCCCGTAGCTGATGGTCGCGCGGTTCATAACAACAGTCGCAATTGCTTTCATACCGTTTTCCCCTTCGCCTCCTGCCTCGCACTGTATCAGGCGGGCAAAAAGCTCTCGTGTATCCATAGGCATGGTAAGTCACCTCGGGTAAAGATTTAATAATAATATATGCAGTCTGCGGAAAATGTGATATACTGTTTGTAGAATTTTGCAGAAAAGAAGGGAGATTTGTATGTATCTGATTGGGAGTATGCTTGTTATGTTTATTATTCTGCTGGGATTGATTTTCGGTATCGGTCTGCCGGTTCTGGCAGCAGTTCTTGTATACAAAGATGCGAAAAAAAGGGTGGACTGCTCTCCGTGGCTTTGGGCGCTGGTTGCCGGATTGGTTCCGTGCTTTATCGGGGTTGTTGTATATCTGATTATCAGAAAAGACTATCCGCTGAAGGCGGAATACGGATATAACCGTTACAATGCAGGCAGCGGCGGAGAAAACTGCGCGGGCAGAAACGGACAGTACGAAGCGCAGTATGATGAACAGCAGTATCGCTCATCTGAAGAGGAAGATAACGGCGCTCAGTACAGCAGCGCTTACAGTCAGGCTCCGCAGCAGAAAGCCGGAATGCCGACTTGGGGAAAAGTGCTTCTGATTATCGGGGGAGTTGTGGCGGTAATTTGTCTGATTGCTCTGGCAGTATCCGCGGTACAGGCTGTTTTCAGTTATATCAGCGCAGATCCGTTTTCGGGCAGCTATAACTATCATTATGATTTTTAACAATGATTCGCCGGCGCAGCGCCGGCGTTTTTTGCTTTAAGCCCGCTTGGCAAGGTAAGACGGATAGGAACGGAGGCTATACATTAATATTTCGGAAATACCAACCATTTAATCTTTTTCGGATCATAAAAAACAGGACAGCTATTGTGCCGTCCTGAAGATTAGTTTTTTGAGGGATTTCCAGTGAAACGGAAACAGAGGATACAGATAAGAATGGCCGCTCAGTGTTTTCGTTACAGCAATCAGGATAAGTCCTGCGGCAAAGCCTGCAAGAAGTCCCGGCCAGCTGAAAAGCATGGCGCCGATGAGCATGATGACGCGGATGAATTTGATTCCGTAGGAAAGCTCGATGCTGGGCTGTGTGAAGGATGCCAGCGAGACTACCGCCATCATCAGAATGGTCTGCGGAATAAACCAGCCGGAGCTGACCGAAAACTCTCCCAGAATCAGTGCGCCGATGACGGAAAGAGAAGTTCCGAGAGAATCCGGCGTGTTCAGAGATGCCAGACGAAGACCGTCCACCGCAAGTTCCAGCAGGATAAACTGCCAGAAAACCGGAAGTGCAAAGGGTTCTTTCGGCGTGATGAAATCCATGGAAAGGGGTGGCGGAATGTCGCCCTCCACAATCAGCAGGTAAACCGGTGTCAGAAACAGGATGACCATCATATTGAAAATCCGCAGAAACCGAAGATAATTTCCGGTAATCAGGGGAAAGTAATAGTCATCCACATCCTGTGTGAAATCAAAGATTCCCACCGGCAGCAGAATTGCTGTGGGTGAGGTGTCGACAATCAGCGCGATTTTTCCCTCGGTCAGATGGGCGCAGATAATATCGGGTCTCTGGGTGTAGCGTACTTTAGGAAAGGGATTTAAGCGAAGCTTTCTCTTTCCGCCGTTGAGCTTGATAATAAGCTGTTCCACAATCGTCTGATCTCCGATGGAAACACTGTCGATGATGATTTCCGAAAGCCCCTTTTCAATACGCTCTACCAGGTTCATATCGGCAGAGCCTTTCATATAGCAGACTGCAACATCGGTACGGGATTTTTCACCAACCGTGAAATTCTTAAAAATCAGCCGGTTATCGCGGATGCGGCGGCGAATCATACCCAGATTTTCCATGATGCTTTCTGTAAATCCGTCTTTGGCGCCTCGGAGCGTTTTTTCCTTGTCCGGTTCCTCTACGCTGCGCTGGGGATAGCGTCTGGTATCGGCAATGATGATTTTGTCCAGGCCGTCCAAAATGATTGGAGAAAGGCCGGCATAAAGAAATTTGACTGCTTTGTCCGGATCACTTTCGGCGGAGCTTTTGATAAAAGGAAAGAATTCGGACATAAAATGATCCGCGTCGATTTCGCCTGCAATTGCGTCTTTTGGTACAGCCATCAGAAAATTAAAAAGGTGCTGCAGCTTTTCACTGTCGGAAAGACCGTCCACAAAGTAGAGACGGCCGCGTCTGCCGCCGATGACGATGGGACGCTCCACAAGGTCAAAGGCCTCGCCCAAGGGCAGCTGCCCTGTAAAATGCTCCAGATAATACCGGTAACGGTTTGTACTCATAGATTCCTCCTGCGCTGAGACTTGTTTCTGTTTTTTTTACTTCTGATTATTTTGCCAAAACCCTTGAAATTCATACGCGCGAAAGTATATAATAAAATGGATTTTATAATAAAACAAAAGAAAACCGAAGGAGGTTATAATATATGGATTACAGCAGACTGGCGGAGCTTCTTTTTCCGCAGATGACGAAGACGCCGGAAGAAATTGAGGCGAAGTATCCCAAGAGAAATCTTCCGGAAGGCGCCAAGGTGACAAGACTGGGACCGAGCCCGACCGGATTTATTCATCTGGGAAATCTTTACGGCGCATTTGTGGACGAGCGTCTTGCCCATCAGAGCGGCGGCATTTTCTATCTGAGAATTGAAGACACCGATGATAAGCGATATGTAGAAGGCGCGGTGGAAACCATCATCAACTCGCTGAAGTTCTTCGACATCAGATTTGACGAAGGCGCGGGTCTTGACGGAGAAACCGGCGATTACGGCAGCTATACGCAGAGTATGCGCGGCGATATTTACAGATGCTTTGCAAAAAAGCTGGTAGAGGAGGGCAAGGCTTATCCTTGTTTTCTGACAGAGGAGGAAATTGCGAAAATCAGAGCCGGTCAGGAAGCTGCAAAGGAGAATCCGGGAATTTACGGAAAATATGCAAAGAGCAGAGACTTGACCATAGAGGAAGTAGAGGCGAATCTAAAAGCGGGCAGACCTTATGTTGTAAGACTGCGCTCCGGCGGAAATCCGGATGCATCTGAAGAGAATGTGAGAAAAATTCATGTAAAGGATGCGGTCAGAGGCGTTCTGGAAATGCCTGAGAACTTTCAGGATGTAGTAATCCTGAAGGCAACGGGGATTCCGACGTATCACTTTGCCCATGTTGTGGATGATCACCTGATGAGAACGACCCATGTAGTCAGAGGCGCGGAATGGCTGCCGTCTCTGCCGATTCATGTGGAGCTCTTTGAAAAGCTGGGCTGGGAACCGCCTGTATACTGCCACACCGCACAGCTGATGAAGCTGGATGAAGAGGGCAATAAGCGGAAACTCTCCAAGAGAAAAGACCCTGAACTGTCACTGGACTACTACAGACAGCAGGGCTATCATCCTGCCGCAGTCAGAGAATATCTTCTGACCATTTTGAACTCCAACTTTGAAGAATGGAGAATGGAGCATCCGGATGCGGACATTGACGAATTTGCCTTCACAACCGAAAAGATGAGCAATTCCGGCGCGCTCTTTGATCTGAACAAACTGAACGATATCAGCAAGGATGTGCTGCTGAAAATTCCGGCATCTGAACTTTATGACTTCCTGAAAGGCTGGGCTGAGGAATTCCGTCCGGAGCTTTCTCATATCTTTGCAGACAGGGCTTATCTGGAGCGTATTTTGGATCTCGGACGGAACGACAAAAAGCCGAGAAAGGATCTGATCTATGCAGAGCAGATTGTTGCATTCATCAGCTATTTCTTTGATGATCTGTTTAAGATGAAGGATGAAATGCCGGCAGAGGTTCCGGAAGAGGATATTCCGGTCATTCTTGAAAAATATCTGGCTTCTTACGATCATGCAGACGATCAGAGCGGTTGGTTTGACAAGATCAGAACCATTGCGGAAGAACTGGGCTATGCGGCAAAACCGAAGGATTTCAAGAAACATCCGGAGGAATACAAAGGGCATGTGGGCCATGTGAGCACGGTCATCAGAATTGCGCTGATGGGACGCGCCCAGTCACCGGATGTATGGGAAATCCAGCAGATTCTGGGTGAGGAGAGAACCAGGGCAAGAATCGGCGGATTCGGAAAATAACAGTGCGGCAGAGGGACGTTTCTGTTCTGCTTGCACAGGCGGGATACAGGAACACCTAATATGCTATAATATTGACAAAAATGCTCGGGGGGGGGTATACTGAAACTATCTATTTGTTTCATGTTCTCCCCGCGCATGGCGTTTTCCTGCGGAGCGGGAGCTAAGAGGGAAGCAGGTGCAAATCCTGCGCGGTCCCGCCACTGTAACGGACGAGTCGGTTTCGGATACCACTGAGAGCACTGCCTGTGCAGAAGCTTTCGGGAAGGTGAAAGCGGCATTTGAGTTCCCAGCCAGGAGACCTGCATGAGACCGGTTTTTCCTGACGGAGTATCAGAAGAAGGACACAGTAACTGCAGCAGAAATACGGGCTGCATCATGTTCATTTTGAATGTGGTGCAGCCCTTTTTTTCGTGCAATCGGTATTGTGATATGGAAATGTCGGCATCTTTGAAATCCACAGGAAGAGAAAGGAGAGCAAAGAAAGAATGAAGAAAAACAAAAATTGTCGAAGATTTTGGGCGCTGCTGCTGGCAGTGAGCCTAATCTTCTCGATGATGCCGGGCATGGCATTTGCGGCCGAGGGGCAGCAGATGACTGCCCCGGATTTCAATCCGACGCAGTATGTAACTGCTCAGGATGTCTTTGAGCAGATTAAGGGAAGTAATACTTCGATGGATCATATTACTTCGGATTTGATTGAGAAAATATCAGGAGAGGGAGATCCGTTATATGTTTATGTAGATCCGGAAACCAAGAAGGTGACAAGCTGGGGTTCCGGAGCATATAAAAAGAATGTCAAACTCGAATGGGTAAGCAGCAGCGATCCTGAATATATCGGAATCAGCAAAAGCGAAGCGGGTACTACTAACAGAATTTTGAAGCTCCGCAAACGTCCGGAAGCTGCAAAAAGTGAGCCGGATAAGATAGTTACTTTAACTATGGAACTTACAGGGGTACAAGATAGTGTAGGTTGTGAACCGGCAACATTAAATATTCCTTTAACCATTAAGGCGGGCGATAGGATTAATACACCGACAGAATGGGTTAAGATTAACTTATTTGACTTTATTAAAGGTGAGAACAAAGATACAGATAGTATTACGACAGGTTTTGATCAAATAAGAGATGGAAAGCTGAATGTAAAGGTTGGGTCTGACGGTGTTTTAACAAAAACTTCGTCTCAATATACTGCCGATTGTGAAATTACATTTACAAGCTCAAATCCTACTGTGTTTAATATTGATACTAATACCGTAACGCGGCAGGAACAGGATACACCTGTAACTATTACGGCGACAATACTAGATAGGGGGACTAAACTTTCAGAAGAGTTCCCTATAGAGATTATCGTTTTAGGTAAGCAGGCGCCTACTGCAAATCCATTGGATTGCATTACAGAAGATTTGCTGTTTGATGCAATCAAGGGCAGCAATGTCAGCAAAGATGCGATCACATCTTCCTTAACAAAACCGGAAAGTACAAATTACATTGATGACTTTTATGCAAAATTAAATGAAGACGGAAGTTTTGCAGGCTGGTGGGGCGGAAGATACGGTGCTAAGGCCAACATCACTTTAAAGAGCATCAGCAATGCGTCAATTCTTAAGAAGAACAAAAACAGTGAAACAATCGACATTGTAAAAGTTCCTGAAGTGGACACTGTTGTGAATGTTACTTTTAAGGTGGAAGAAGTTGGAAATTCAGCGAACACAAAGGAAATCGTTCTGCCTTTGACTGTAAAAGGAGCTCCAGAGGCTAATATTTTAGACGTTGTAACACCGGAAAGTATTTTTGCAGCCATTAAGGGAAGTAATATTGATGCTGATAATATCTACAGCTCGCTAATTATTCCGGTGGGAGCATCAAACTTTAACGAGTTTGTTGCAGTAATCGGAAATAATAGAATTATCGGATGGGAGAATGACTCTCAGTTAATTGGAGTACTTGGAGAAGGAAAAGCTAAGATTACATTGAACCCGATTACATCAGACATACTGGCTCTGAATGAAAGCGGAAATGCAATTGAAATTAAAAAAGTTCCATCTGAAGATACTGTCTGCGATCTCAGCTTTACGGTTGAAGAGGTTGGAAACAGCGGAAATACGAAGATCGTTACGATTCCTGTAACAGTGAAAGACGGCAGTACGGCAGCTATAAAACAGGAACTTCAGGATGCTTTAGATACCTATTTAAAGCCGGAAAGAATTGAATATACAACATATAAAAAAGACGGAGAATCTTTTATCAGCGATTACAATTCAGATCATGTCAGATACAGTTTTCAGCTTCCGAATGTATCAAGCGATGCAGGTTATGGCTATAAAGAGGTAGAAACCGAAATCCTGTTTGACCATGAGGCGCTGCAGCAGCATAACATCAATAAGAGGATTCTGGAGCCGATCAGATCGGATGTAAATGGGAAAGAGAAAAAGACAACGGTTACATATAAGCTGACGAAGAACGGTGTTTCGGCAGTAAAGACCATTGATATTACAATACCTGCACTGACCACTGAAGAAATTGCAGAAGAAGTCAGACTGTTAGAGGATGTCAGAAAGAATTTGTTTGATGGGATCAGGTATTTGAATTACGACAAAGATCATATTACTGACAGCTTAGCATATGCGGTAGCAGAAGTTCATTACGATAATAATAGTAAACTCGTATGGATTAATGATGCGAAATCAAAGAAATATTATGGCTTGCAGTTCCCGGCAAATGATTCATGGGTACTGGATTATAAATCGGGAGAACCCGGGATTTTCAGCGCTACCAACATGGTGCTGCAGAAAAGACCGAAGGAGGATACAACTTTAACTGCAACCCATAGCATTAAGAGCATTCAGCTGGACAAGTACATTGCAATGTATCCTGACAATAAAGAACTGCAGAAGCTGAAAGATCAGACTGTATCCATCGATTTAACCGTGAAGGCCGTCAATGCTGAATGGAAATCGATCAAAGTATCTGATAAAACAATCACACCGGTTAAGAATGTGAAGGAATATTCTGTTCTTACAGATACAACACTTGAAACAGTACCGGTTACTGTGGATTTACAGAATAAAGGTGCTGAATTAGTAATCGCAGGAGATAACTGCACACATAAATTCAGTAAAGAAGTGCCTTTAACAAACGGTTTTGCACAGTTTACAGTATCAGTCAGCGACGAAGATAAGATGCAGGCCGGTACGAAACAGACCAGTGATGTCAGAATTGCGGTAGTAAGCAAAGGTTACTTAGAAGAGAATATTGTGAAACTGCCGGAAAATGCAGATGCAGCAGACCAGAAACAGCTGAAAGCTGCGAAAGAGTTGTGGAAACAGTACAGCGCATTAAGTGCAGAAGATAAGGCAAAGATTGCAGGAAAAGACAGACTGGAAAGGTATGGAGAAAAACTGGGCGATCCGAAGGCTGCTTTGAGAGACGAACTGAAACTGGCCGGCAGGAAGCTTTTTGATGGAATCAGAGGAACCAACCCGTCCGGTTCAAAAGTGTTTGCAGATCTGGAAGAAATCTACTACGGTAAGATTGATGATTCAGAAGGAAACAATAAAGTAATCTGGAGCAAGGATGCTTCCGGAAGTGATATCAAGATAGACTGGATTTCGAGCAGCAGTCCGGAATATGTGGATGTTCACAACGGCAATGATTTTAAAACTTCATATGTAAGAGCGTTCAGACTTGCAAAGAGACCGCATCACAATCCGGTATCAGTTACTTTCAAGGCAAAACTGACGCACCTGGCCGATCCGTCGGTTACAGAGATGACAGATGTGACTTTCAGACTGCTGCCATATGATGCAAGATTAAAGGTTCTGAAAATTGATGAATTTCCGGCATTCGAACTGCAGGATGGCGTAACCGAATACACCGTGTTCAATTCCGGCAGCGTAAAAACTGCAACATTAAGTGCCGAGGCAGAAATACCGTCCGCATCAATTACTGTGAACGGCAAGCCTCTGAAAGAGAAGAAGATGCAGGTTGCATTAACCGGTGATTCAACTTCGATTACCGTTAAGGTGGATGACGGAGGATATAACACACTGAATGACAAATGGGATGTCAAGACATATACAATCTCTGTCATTAAGTCGGTCAGTGCATTAAAAGAAGAAATTGACAGACTTCCGAACCCGGATATAATTACAAAGGATAATTATCTGAACTATAAGTCCAGAGTCGACAGCTTAAATGAATCTTACAATGCACTGAGTCAGTCGCAGAAAGATCAGATCGGAACCGCATCTGCAGAAAAGCTTGCTGCAGTAAAAGCAAAAATTGCACAGATTTCTCTTGCTGTGGCAAAAGAAAAAGCCTTGATAGAGCTGGAGGCATATCAGAATACACCTTCTGATTATACAGAAGCTAATTGGGAAAAAGTCCTGAAAGAAAAGGAAAAGGGTAAAGCAGCAATCAATAAAGCTGCTACAGAGCAGGCGGTTCTCAGTGCATTAGCAGAAGCGAAAACTGCTGTGTATGCAGTTCCGAGAAAGGATAGCGGCGAATCTGCAGCGGATACTTCAATTCGTGAGATTGAAGTGCTGCCGGGAGACTATAAAGCTTCAAAATTGCCGGATAGAACTTATTCAGTCACTGTACCGGAAAGTGTGGAACATGTTCTTGTGAGAGTACTGACCGTTAATCCAAAGGCAAGTACTATGATTCATGGAAAAGCTGTAAGTGCTGAGAACAACTGGACCTCCTCAGAAAGATTTTCTATTGTAAAAGGTGGAAAAACAGAAGTTCCGATTCAGGTTACATCTTCAGACGGAACTGCAGAGAATACCTATAGACTTGTGATAAACAGAATGGGTACTGCAGAATCTGAAAAGGTTAATGTTACCTTTGAGCTGATCGGGGATTCGAAACATGGAGATAAACCTCATCAGCATTTTGAAACATGGATTTCAAGTGTAAAAGTTACTATGCCGAAAGGTGCTACAGTAAAAAATCTGACGGATAAAATGCTGATAAACAGCAATATTCCGTTTACGGCTAAAGGAAATTATATTACATCAATTAATGGTCTTTCTGAATTCGATAACGGTCCGAAGAGTGGATGGATGTATTCTGTTAACGGGTAGATTCCGAACAAAACCTACGATGAGATTGTTCTGAAAGAGGGAGATTCTGTAAAGTGGTTTTATACTGATAATTACAGTAATGATGTAAGCGGCGAAGACTGGGGAGAACCGGAAAAAACACCGGTAGTCACAGTCGGTACACCGGGTTCAGCTGTAACAACAACGCCGACAGAAGTTACTGTAACCGGCGATACTGCAAAGGTTACAGTAAAACCGGAAAATATGACGGAAGCCATCAGACAGGCGAAAGAAAAACTGTCTAAGGAGATTGTTCTCGATGTAAAAGAGGCAGATATGAAAAAAGCTTCTAAGCTTTCCGCAGAGCTTGACACAGCAGTTCTGAAGCAGATTGAAAAAGAGACCGGTGCAGTGATCGTTATCAGATCTCCTCTCGGAAGAACAGAAGTAACCAGAACGGTGCTTGCCGAAATTGCATCGAAGGCAAAAGATGCAAAGACGGTATTCGAAATTTCTCTGAACGAAGAGAAGAAGCCTGTACTGACTGTAAAATCCGGAAACGAAGTGATTTACACAACGGAAAACGAACCGGAAAAAGATCCTGCAGAAGAAATGAAGCAAATCAGAAAGCAGCTGAAAAAGATTACGCTTGCAGCTCGTTCTTCAAAGACGGCAAAGAAAAACAATGCAGTCAGACTTGTTCTCAGCAAGAAAGAAAAAGAAACCCTGAAACAGATTGAAGCGGCAGGATATGATGTGAAGTACAAATACTACCGCTCCGTATATAAATCGAAGAAGTATCAGGGCAGACTCATATCCGACGGACTGAAGTATGTAAATACTGCAGGAAAGTACGGCAGAATGTATTATTACAAGGCGCGCATTCAGGTTTATGACGGCGACGGAAAACTTGTAGCGCAGACCGCTTTGAAACAGTGTAAATATGCGGCGAGAAAGTGGACAAAGAAAGCGAAATAAAATAGTGTTTTAGAATAGCTTGGGTTTTCTGCTGTGTGCGGACATGACGATATGATGTTAAGATGTTAAGTACAAGTTTTATTACTCAACTCTTAAGAACAAGAAGTACAAGGGTAAGGCGGCAGTGGACAAGACAGAAGCATATTTCAGAACAAGCCTTAAGTAGAGTAAGCAAAGCGAATTGAGAGATAAGGTATGCAGTTAAAGTGATAAGGAAAATTAGGAGAATACTATGAAAAAGAAACTATTGAGTTTGCTCCTTGTGGTGATGATGGTGATGACAACCATACCTGCGACAGCTTTTGCAGCTGAGACTGGTCAAGGAGTAGGGGCGGGCGCTGAGCAAGTCGCTACAGCTACGCCAAGTGCGTATTTAAAGGCAACTTATGTTGATGGCAGTAATAAAATTATTCGTAATGGAGGAACCGGTGTCGTTAAAAGTGCCGATGGCCTTAGCTATGAAGTTGGACTAGAGTCTAAGGGTTCTTACGGTTCTTCATCCATTAATTCGTTGAATTTTGTGATGGAAAAATCGTCCTCTGAATATCAGTCAGCATGGTTCTTTCGTGATGAAGGCGGGAAGATTGCAGAGTATCTAGCTAAAACTTCAATACTTCCAGATGATGGATCTAGTATATCGATCAAAAAAAGACCTACAATTACAGAGGGAAATTACCAGTTTACAGCTACCCTTAAGCTATATGCGAAAGATGTCACAAAGGAATCAATCACATCTGGTGCGGCGCATGCTTTAGCTGAGCAGGCTTTTACGGTTAAGCTAATGCCTCAGGCAAAGGTAAGACTGCAGGCAGTAAATTCTGTAACAAATGAAGTTGTAAAGGGTGCAACGATTGAGCTAAAAAAGGATAGTTCATCTTGGTCTAAAGCAGAAGACCCGGAATCTGATGGCAGTTATCTATTAGATCCGAAGAAGACTTACTATGTATTTGCTAAGGCAGATGGCTACAAAGAAAAAAATGCTGCGGAGATGGTTTTTGCAGAAGATGGAACTTATGACATAGAGCTAGAGCAGAAGGTGATTCACAAGGTTAACTTTGAATTTACAGGAAGTGATACAGCGGGAAACCCGATTGCAAATGTTGATGTTAAAGTTGAAGCAAAGCAGGGCTATTCTTATAGGGAAGTAACTGCTGAGCCAGATGGCAGCTATAAACTTGAGCAGGGTGAAACGTACTACTTAACAACTTCCGGTAATGCAGATTACAGAAACTTAGATCGAAAGGAATTTAGTCCTACTGCAGCTGGCAATCACTCAATTGAGTTAACTAAGATTGAGAAGGTTAAAATTGAGTTTAAGGTTATGCATGAAGGCAAAATTGTTAAGGATGCAAAGATTACTGTAAAGCAGGATAAGAAAATTGTGGAAATGGAAGCTGACGGCAGCTTTAAGTTAGAAAAAAATATTCCTGCTGAATATACGGTTAAGGCCAGAAATTTTGCTGAATTAAAGGGAACGATGACGCCGACCGTTGCAATGAAAAAGCCTCTTGAATTAGTAAAAGATATTACCGAGTATAGCGTAATCTTTAAGGCTGTTACTGATAAAGGAACTGCTATTGAAAACGCAGCAATTGAGGTTTCTTATGAAGAGGAGGGCGATCCGACTGTCTATCCTGTAACACCCGGCAAGGATGGTTTTTTTGCTCTGAATCGTGATATAACTTACGATTATACTGTTAAGGCTAACGGTTATAGAACATTTACAGGTAAATTTACTCCATACGGAGCTGATGAAAACCTTACACATAATGTAATTCTTAAAAAAGATGAGCCTGTAAATCAGGAAAATAAGAAAATCGTAGATGCCGTGAAGGCTAAGTATGATAGTGAGTTTGGTGCTTTAAGACCAAACTTTGCAACAGATAAGAATATTGCTGATTTTGTGCTTAATAAGATTAAGGCTTACGAGGGCATTGATACTACTAATGTAAAAGTAAGACTTCTTAATACAGAAGATGTAAATTACATTGGTGTTGATGGAGCTATTTTTTATAAAAAAGATGCAGAGGCAGGTAACGCTACAAAGAATATACGCACACAATTTGTATTTGAGTGCGGTAATGAAGAGGCTGTATCAAAAAGCAGAACTGTTACTGTAGGCTGGGACAGAGACCACTTTGGTAAGAAGATGGCTGCTGAAGCTAAAGGCTTAAGGGAAGACAAGATTAAAGGAACTAACAGTGATTTAACATCAGTGAGAGATGATTTGACATTACCTCAGCTTATGGGAACATCTTTACAGACGGTATGGTCAAAGATTAATTGGGAAAGTTCTAATCCGGCTGTACTTTCAATAGAACGTGCAGATAATCTGCCAACTACACCGTTAACCGGTAAGCTACACCCGGCTACGGAAGACACAAAGGTAAGAATCACAGCAACTTTTGTTGCGAATGATATTATTCTGAATAGTAATTTTGAAAAACCTGAAGATTTTACTACTGTTACTAAGACTTTTGATGTTGTCGTTAAGGGTTCAGGAATTGCAAAACCAACTCCTGAAGAATTACAGCAGCTTCTGGATAAATACTATACTGCAGATAAGCTAAAATACTCTGTAGGAGATGGAGCTGTTGATACATCAGCAGTAACAGGTGATATTAACCTATTAAGATACACAAAGATTAAGGATGAAAAAGGTCAGTTTGTATTTAACAACAAGGAAATTACTGTTACATCAAGTGATCCTACGGTTGTATCAATTAGCGGATACAGAGCTAATGTGGATGTATTCCAGCCAGAAGATAAGCAGGTAACACTAACCGTTACATTTAAGAGAGACAATGTAACTGCAACAAAGGAAATTCCACTAACAGTTAAAGCCATTACTGCGGCTGACCTAGATGAAGCTGTCAAGATGATGGAATATGCCAAGGCGCATTACTTTGATGGAATCAATGACGGAAGATATAAGGATGCAGCAAATGTAACAGGCAATTTACATCCTTTCATGGAGTTTTACTTTGATAAGTCAGGCAATCCTGTATGGGTTTATGAGTACAGCAAACTAACTGATTCTGGAATAGGAGCAGATGACTATTTTGAAGATACATGGATTATGGAAGCTAATGGATATAACAAATTCAAGTCTTCAAATCCTCAGGTAATCAGACATGATAACTTAGTAGTAACGCGTGCACAGACGCCACAGCAGGTGACGATTTCTACTCTTTTAAGCAGCAAAGAATATGGTAAATACTATGAGGCACATAAGGATGACAGCAAGCTGGATCCGCAGATCAAGGCTAAGCTAAAGTCATTATATAAGCAGGAAGTGTCAGCAACAGTTGTTGTTGTTGGAACAGGCGCAGCTAAAGATTCCTTACAGCTAAAGATCAAGGAAGCAAATGAGCTGCTTGCAAAAATTGTGGAAGGTACTAAGCCGGGAGAATATCCTGCAGGAACAAAACAAAAATTAGAGAAGGCTATTGCCGATGCACAGCTTGTGTTAGATGATAGTAAATCAGATGATAGTAAATTAAACAGCGCCTCCGTAGAACTACAGAATTCTATTAATGAGTGCAAAAACAGCCAGATTGCAGACACAAGACCTAAGAGCGTAACAGTATCTGTTGAAGGCGTAGGGAAGTTTAAGAATTCTACTGCAGAAGTATCTGGTGTTCAGATGGGAACAACTGTATGGACTGTAATGGAAAAATATCTGGCAGACAACGGATACAGGGTGGAAAAAACCGAAAAATTCGGCTCAGTGTATGTGAATGCGATTACAGATCCAAACAATGTGAGACTATCTGATAAAGATTCAGCAGATAGCGGCTGGCTATACACAGTAGATGGAGTTTTACCAAGTGTTTATATGTCAGGATATCCATTAAAAGGTGGGGAAAATATTAAGCTATACTATACAGGCAACTGGAAGGAAGACCCGAATGCAGGAGGCTGGCCTGAAGAGGAACAGAAACCGGTATCCAAGGACATTACAGCATC
>CALBGO010000076.1 GCA_937894585.1 uncultured Eubacterium sp. | reverse complement strand
ACTTGTCATGCCCTTTATTCTTTGGCTGTCCTCTGCTTATTTGTTTCAAACTTTTCCTCCTGAAAACTATTCTTAAATTGTTCTTAAACAGTTCCAAAATTATTCAAACAGTTCTTAAACAGTTTTGTAATTATTTACAGTATATACTTTTGTATCCTAAAATGCAAGGATTCTCCCATACCTTTTGCGTCTGTCTTCTACAGCTTCTTTTGCAATTATCATAGCTTCACATATGATGTAAGTTGCCCGCCTCGATTTATATACGGCGCATACAGCCTGCGGTCAGTCTCCGCGTCCCCGGGATTTCTTCTCCGCAAGACCGTCGTTTCTGTCTTTTACAATGGGAATCATAACCGCAGTTAAAATCATAACGCAGCTTACCGTCTTCATAAAAGGCAGTGTTTCTCCGAGGAAAATCACCCCTGCCGCAACACCCGATACCGGTTCCAGCATACTGAAAATCGCAGCATTTCCCGCGCCGATAAAGCGGATACCCACAATGAGCAGAACATAAGCAAAAGCCGAATTAAGCACTGCCAAGAGAAAAGTATAAAACATCGTCAGCGGCGGCAGCCCATAATTGATGGTACCGGAAGGCAAATCGAACAGACCGACAACAACGGCATTAACAATGCACATATAGAACATGGATTTCATCGAATCCATCTTTCCGACGGCAGTATGCTCGATTCCCAGAAGATATCCCGCATAAGTCACTGCAGAACCCACAGCAAGTACGATTCCCTTTACCGCAAAATCCCCGCCTTCTCCTGTTGCAAGAGCAATACCCGCTGTGGCAAGAATCAGCGCAAAAATTCTGGCTTTGTCCGGTTTTTTCTTAAAAAGCACCCAGCCGAACAATACCGTAAATACGGGATAAAGAAAATGAAGTGTAGTGGAAAGTCCCACGCCGATATATTCGTAAGCGTCGTACAGAATATAGGTAGTGGTTGCACTGAACACCGCGCTGACAGCTGCCAGCACCAAAAAATCCTTTAGGCCGATTCTCAAATCCACCTTTCGCAGCAGCAGAATCACAAGAAGCACAGGAACAGCCAAAGCGTTTCTGTAAAAGGTCAGCGTCATGGCATTGCTTCCCATATCAAAGGTAATGCTTGCAAGCACCGGCGTAAAACCGAATACCAGTGCCGAAACGACTGAACAGAAAGTTCCTTTTCTTAAAGCTCCGTTCATAATGTCTCCTTTGCAGCATCAGCAGATTCTTTTGCGTCCTTTACATAAAAATCCGCCCCTATTTCTTTCGCATATTCGGGTGTCAGCACTGCGCCGCCTGCCATAATGCGGCAATCCGGCGAATTTTTCTTTACAAGTTCAATCGTTTCTTTCATCGCAGGCAGAGTCGTTGTCATCAGAGCCGAAAGCCCCAGCAGTTTTACATTTCTTTCTTTTACGGTATCCGAAATCACCTGCGGCGCCACATCTTTTCCCAAATCGATAATCTCATAACCGTAATTCTCCAAAATCACCTTTACGATATTCTTTCCGATATCATGAATATCACCCTGCACTGTGGCAATCACAATGGTTCCGCGGCTTTCTCCCGCAGAGCCTGTCTCCTCTATTTTCTGTTTAATGACTTCAAATGCTCCCTGTGCCGTAGAAGCGCAGAGCATCAGCTGTGGAAGGAAGGTCACGCCTTCTTCAAAATCTCTGCCTGCCCTGTCCAGAATCGGAATCAGGATTTCATTGATAACATTTTCAGGAGGCAGGGTTTTCAGCTGTTTTTCAATCAGCTCTCTGCACTTTCCCGAAAGTCCGTTGGTTACAGCAAATTCAATTTCGCTGATTTCTTCGCAAAGTCCGCCGCATTCCGCATTTTCCGTGCTTTCTTTGTCTTTTGCGCCTCTTCCTTTCGTAACTGCGGACACTTTCTCTTTTGCAGCTTTCACATCTTTAGAAGCGGCAGTTAAAAGCTCTCCGCTGTAATTTGCTATATAGGAAGCCGCCCCTTTATCTATGTTCATAATCAGCTTATAAACCGCTATCGCCCGCATCATATCCGGCGCCCCCGGATTCAGAATCGGCAGATCCAGTCCGCAGGTCAGCGCCATCTGCAGAAAGTTATGGTTGATTAAAGCTCTGTTCGGCAAGCCGAAAGAAATATTGGAAACACCCAGAACGGTTTTCAGACCCAGTTTTTCCTTTACCTGTCTGATTGCCGCAAGGGTTGCCGCCGCATTTTCCTGCTCCGCAGACACAGTCAGAGTCAGACAGTCAATGTAAACATCCCTCTTGGGAATACCCAGAGCCTGCGCTCTGTTCAAAATCCGCTCTGCAATTTCAAGGCGCTTTTCCACGGTTTTCGGAATACCGTCCTCATCCAAAGTCAGCCCCACCACAGCAGCGCCGTATTTTTTAACCAAAGGCAGAATGGCAGAAAGAGATTTCTCCTCTCCGCTTACGGAATTTACAATCGCTTTACCGCTGTAAATTCTGAGCGCCGCTTCTATTACTTCCGGGTCTCCCGAGTCAATCTGCAAAGGCGCGTCGGTCATACCCTGAAGGGCTTTTATTATATTTACAATAACACTTTTTTCGTCAACTCCCGGTGTTCCTGCATTGACATCCAAAATTTCTGCGCCGTCGCGTATCTGATCGGCAGCCTGATTCAGAATATAATCCATATCCCCGGTTTTCAGAGCTTCTTTCAGCTTTTTCTTTCCGGTCGGATTGATTCTTTCCCCGATCACTGTCGGTCTGTCAATAACAACGGTTTTCTCCGGCGTACATACTGCAGCCGGAATATCCGGATTCTGCGGGCAGTATTTTTTGTCCGCAAAGGCCTTTCGCAAAGCTCTGATAAACTCCGGCGAAGTGCCGCAGCAGCCGCCTGCAAGTTTCACTCCGTAAGGAATCAGATTTGCAGTCAGCTCGGCGAACTCTTCTGCTTCGATCTGATATGCGCCGGTAGCGGGATCGGGAAGTCCCGCATTTGCCTTGGATACAATCGGAAGACAGGTCCACCGGGAAAGCTCTTTTATCAGAGGCTCAAACTCCGCAGGACCCAAAGAGCAGTTTACGCCTATTGCATCGGCTCCCAGTCCTTCCAGCGTCAGCGCCATAGAACGAATTTCCGTCCCCGTAAAAGTTCTGTGATTCGCCTCAAAGGTCATTGTGCAGATTACCGGAAGCTCCGTATTCTCCTTTGCTGCAAGAACCGCTGCCTTTGCCTCATAAAGGTCGGTCATAGTTTCAATAAGAATCAGATCAGCCCCTTTTCCCGCAAGAATCTGTCTTTTGTACATTTCGTAAGCTTCTTCAAAAGAAACATTTCCGTTGGGCTCAAGAAGTCTTCCCAAAGGTCCGATATCCAGCGCCACCTTTGCACCGGTTCCCTCTGCCGCTTTTTTAGCATTTTTCACTGCCGCGGAAATCAGCTCCTCCACAGTATAACCGCAGCCGCTTACTTTATATTCGCTGACGCCGAAAGAACAGGTGGTGATAATATCGGAACCTGCTTCAATATACGATCGCTGGATACTCTGTATCAGCTCCGGCTCAGTGATGTTCAAAATCTCCGGCACCTTACCCAGTTCTGTGCCCTTCTGCTGAAGCATGGTGCCTGTGGCACCGTCCATAAATATAAATTCTTTTCCGTCAAATAACTGTAATAATCTGTTCAACGCTCTTCCTCATTTCTACTGCAATGGATTTATATTCTCTTCGTTTTATCATTTGTGCGAATTCGCATCCCGCTCCCTGATGCCGGCGGGATTCAGTTCTCCGTTCCGCTAAAACAGAGACCTTACGCTTTCGCTGATTCTCTTTGCAATATACGGGTTATTCATCGTATAAAGATGTATGCCGTCCACGCCCTGAGAAACCAAATCTGCAATCTGATTCACCGCATAGGCGATTCCCGCATCCCGCATAGCCTCCGGCTTATTTTCATACCGTGACATCATCTTTGTGAATTTTCTCGGCAGACTTGCGCCGCACAGAGATACCATACGCTCAATCTGTTTTTTGTTCACAACCGGCATAATCCCTGCTTCCACCGGCACTTCAATACCTGCAATACGAACTTTATCAAGAAAATCATAAAAGAGTTCGTTATCAAAAAACAGCTGAGAAATCAAATGTTCTGCACCTGCTTCCACTTTCTTCTTCAGATTGAGAATATCCTCCACCTGTGTCTTGCTGTCAAGATGCCCTTCCGGATAACAGGCTCCGGAAATGCCGAATTCATAGGGACTTTCTTTAATAAAGGTAATCAGCTGGCTGGCATGCTTAAACTCTTCTTTCGGCGGCACATCAGGCACAATATCGCCACGCAGCGCCAAAATGTTTTCCACACCGTTATCATGAAGTCTCTTCAAAACTTCACTTACTTCCTCTCTTGTGGAATTAACGCAGGTCAGATGAGCCGCGGATTCAATTCCGTATTTGTGCTTAATTGCCGAAGCAATTTCACAGGTGGAGTTATCCGCAAGGCTGCCGCTGGCTCCGTAAGTTACACTGATAAAATCCGGCTGCACATCCTGCAGCTGATCCAATGTGTTGTAAATCGTTTCAATCGGATTATCTCTCTTCGGCGGAAATACCTCCAAAGAAAAAACGGTCTTGTCACCGTTAAAAAGCTCAGATAATTTCATATTAATCTCCATTCCGCCGCCTTTCAGTCGGCGGCACAAATAGTAATGCA
>CALBGO010000075.1 GCA_937894585.1 uncultured Eubacterium sp. | reverse complement strand
TTGTACCGATATTGATATGCGGTTTGGTTCTTTCAAATTTTGCTTTTGCCATTTTATTGCCTCCAATAATCCGGTAAGCCCGCAGCTCCGTTAAATCCCGGATCATGCGGGTCATACCTCTAAAGGTTAATTTTTGATTTATTTATTGCCGATTTTTTCGACTAAATTATCAGGCAGTTTTTCGAAGTGGTCCATCTGCATTACATACACACCGCGACCCTGTGTTTTGGAACGCAGGTCTGTTGCGTAACCGAACATTTCGGACAGCGGAACCATACCTCTGACTGCAACAACACCGTTGTTCATGTCAGAACCTTCGATTCTTCCTCTTCTAGAGGAGATATCGCCGATGACATCACCCATATATTCTTCAGGAACAGTAACTTCTACCTTGAAGATAGGTTCCAGAAGAACCGGTTTTGCTTTCTTGGCTGCTTCTCTGAATGCCATGGAAGAAGCAATCTTAAATGCCATTTCAGAAGAGTCGACTTCGTGGTAAGAACCGTCGTACAGTTCTACACCTACATCGACAACCTGGTATCCGGCAATAGGACCGTTTTCCATCGCTTCCTTGATACCGTCTTCGATCTTAGGGATATATTCCTTAGGAATTGCACCGCCGACAATGGAGTTAACAAACTCGAAGCCTGCGCCCGGTTCTCTCGGATATACCTTGATCTTAACATGACCGTACTGACCGTGACCACCGGACTGCTTAGCATACTTGTGGTCAACATCAGCAGTAGTGGAAATGGTTTCTTTATAGGATACCTGAGGTTTACCTACATTAGCTTCTACCTTGAATTCACGCAGCAGTCTGTCTACAATGATTTCCAGGTGAAGCTCACCCATACCTGCAATAATAGTCTGTCCGGTATCTTCGTTTGTATAAGTCTTGAAAGTAGGGTCTTCTTCAGCCAGCTTAGCCAGCGCAATACCCATCTTTTCCTGACCTGCTTTAGTCTTAGGCTCAATTGCGATTTCGATTACAGGATCAGGGAATTCCATGGATTCCAGAATGATCTCGTGCTTTTCATCGCAAAGTGTATCGCCTGTGGTTGTATCTTTCAGACCTACTGCAGCGGCAATATCGCCGGAGTAAACTCTGTCGATTTCTTCTCTCTTGTTGGCATGCATCTGCAGGATACGACCGATTCTGCCCTTCTTGCCCTTTGTGGAGTTGTAGATATAAGAGCCGGAATCCAGAGTACCGGAGTAAACTCTGAAGAATGCCAGCTTACCTACAAACGGGTCAGCCATAATCTTGAATGCCAGTGCAGAGAACGGTTCATTGTCGTCTGCTCTTCTCTCGTCTTCTTCCCCTGTATCAGGATTTACACCCTTGATAGGCGGAATATCGATTGGAGACGGCATATAGTCGATGACTGCATCCAGCATCATCTGAACGCCCTTGTTTCTGTAAGCGGAACCGCAGAGCATAGGAACCATTTCGCAGGCAATCGTCTGCTTTCTGATGGTTTCTTTAATTTCCTTAACGGTCAGTTCTTCGCCTTCCAGGAATTTCATCATCAGTTCTTCGTCACATTCCGCAACGGACTCAACTAACTTTTCTCTCCATTCGGCTGCAAGGTCCATCATATCTTCAGGAATCTCAGCAACCTCAAATTCCTTACCAAGCTCGTCCTTATAAATCTCTGCTTTCATTTCAACCAGGTCGATAATTCCGACAAAACTATCTTCCGCACCGATTGGAAGCTGAACAGGCACTGCATTTGCTTTCAGTCTGTCCTTAACCATATCAACGACTCTGAAGAAGTTTGCTCCGAGGATGTCCATTTTATTAACGAAAATCATTCTTGGAACACCATACTTTTCAGCCTGTCTCCAAACTGTTTCGGACTGCGGTTCAACGCCTCCCTTTGCGCAAAGTACGGTTACAGCTCCGTCCAGAACTCTCAGGGAACGCTCTACTTCTACTGTAAAGTCAACGTGTCCCGGAGTATCGATGATATTGATTCTGTGGTTCTTCCACTGTGCTGTAGTTGCAGCAGAGGTAATTGTAATACCACGTTCCTGTTCCTGTTCCATCCAGTCCATAGTAGCGCCGCCCTCGTGGGTTTCGCCTAACTTATGAGTTCTTCCTGTATAGAAAAGGATTCGTTCAGTGGTAGTGGTCTTTCCGGCGTCGATATGCGCCATAATACCGATATTTCTTGTTTTCTCAAGTGAAAACTCTCTACCAGCCATATTACATTTCCTCCATTATTCTACTAAACCGAACAAAGCCGATTACCATCTGAAGTGAGCAAATGCCTTATTTGCTTCAGCCATCTTATGAGTATCTTCTTTCTTCTTTACAGATGCGCCTGTGTTGTTAGCTGCATCCATCAGTTCTTTTGCCAGTCTTTCGGACATAGTCTTTTCGCCTCTGAGTCTGGTATATTTAGTTAACCATCTCAGACCTAAAGTCTGTCTTCTTTCCGGTCTTACTTCGATAGGAACCTGGTAGTTTGCACCACCGATTCTTCTTGCTTTTACTTCTAAAACAGGCATGATGTTGTTCATTGCCTTTTCAAATACTTCCAAAGGTTCTTCGCCAGTAGTTTCCTTAATGCGATCGAAAGCAGTGTAAACGATGTTCTGCGCTACACCTTTCTTACCGTCAAGCATAATGCTGTTGATTAACTTTGCTACAACAACACTGCCGTATACTGGATCCGGAAGTACTTCTCTCTTTGGTGTGTTACCTTTTCTTGGCACTTCTCTTCCCTCCTCGCTTGATAATTTCGCGCAAGTCTCCTTACTCTGAAATTATCTGCACAATTGCTTCAACTTGATTTGTAATTGCACATTCTTCTTCACCCCGCATTCGGCACACGGGATTACTCTGGGTAGCCCTGCAATTATGGTAGGCGCCCAGTCTTACGGGGGTACTCGACTCTCTTCGAAGGAGCCGCGAGCGCACCTAATAGTATATAGCTACGCAAAAGCGTAAACTTATTATATATATTAAGGGCTCTGTTTATTCCCGATTATTTCAACTTAAAATGTCAGTAAAGAAATAGAACTATTTCTTCTTAGGTCTCTTCGCACCGTACTTGGAACGAGCCTGCAGTCTGTTGTTTACGCCTGCAGTATCCAGGGTACCTCTGATGATGTGATAACGCACACCAGGAAGGTCCTTAACTCTGCCGCCTCTGATCAGTACTACACTGTGTTCCTGCAGGTTGTGACCGATACCAGGAATATATGCGGTTACTTCGATACCGTTGGACAGACGAACTCTGGCAACTTTTCTAAGAGCGGAATTCGGCTTCTTAGGTGTTACTGTCTTAACAGAAGTGCACACGCCTCTCTTCTGTGGTGAGTTTGTGTTAGTTGCTACTCTTCTTAAAGAGTTCATACCCTTACCGAGAGCAGGAGCTGTTGACTTCTTTACAGAACTGGTTCTGCCCTGACGAACTAATTGGTTAATAGTAGGCATTGGTTTCTCCTTTCTTTTAAAAATTATCATTACAGTCAAATTGACCCTAATTTTATCTTAGGGTCAAATCAACTCGAAATACCTTGATATTTTACCATATATTCTTGACAGACGCAAGAATTTTATTTACAAAAGCGCAATAAATTTCTTCTAAAAGCGCAATAAAAGTCAGAAGAACCTGCAATACTACGGCGGTAAGCTGATAAATTCTTCGTTGGAAAACGGACAGAAATATGATAAAATGGATAAAAGCATTGTTATCTCTTTCATTAACGGGAGAATTTTTCATGATGTCAATCAGGTTCACACAGTTTTTCAGCTCCGCGAAAAAGACTGCGGCCGTCTCTTGTCTGACCGGCTGGAAATTCACTTTATCGAACTTGATAAAGTAAACGCCGGAGCCGATGCAGACAGTCTGTCTCCTTCCGAGCAGCTGGCCGTCTATCTGAAATACAGAGGTGACGCCCGATATGACGACTGCATACAGAAACTCATCACCACAGGAGGTGACCGTTTTCAAATGGTTGAAAAAGTATTCAGAGAAATCACAGATGATGACAGAATCCGCGAAATGTACTGGCGCAAAGAAATATATGATCACGACCAGGCAACGCTACGCTTTATTGCCGAAGAAGAAGGTTTAGAAAAAGGTCTGGAACAAGGTTTAGAACAAGGTGAAGCCCGTATGAGTGCTTTAATTCTGAAGCTGTCTTCCCTTGGACGCAGCGGAGACATTGTCAGAGCCGCCTCAGACAGCGAGTTCAGACAGCAACTTTTTGAAGAGTTTAATATTAAATAACCCGCCGCTTCAGGTATACAAAACGGGACGCCATTCTGACATCGCAGTATGACGTTCCGTTGTTCTTTTCAAAATTCAACATCCGGCAATCAAAACGCAGTAAATCGATCCGCTTTTTTCCAATCTATTTTCTGATTTCGTCTATGATGTTTTCTCTTCCCATCTTCCATGCCGGAATCATCACCGCCACTGCTGCAATCACCACATTCAGCACCATAATTCCAATCAAAACCAGATTTGGAACATTGGAAGTCAGATGTAAAAATTGAAGCACATGTGCCATATAGTAATCCATCACTCTTCTGAGAACCAGATTGTAAAGCAGGAAGATAAACACATCTGTCAGTAATCCATAAAGAATTCCCATCCGCAAAATCATCTTATAAAACCCGCTGTCCGTGATTCCCATTGCACGAATAATCCCGTATTCCCTTCTTCTCGCAAGAATCGTATGATTCATACTGTTTATGATATGGAACAAACTGATAATCAACAGGATTACTGCGATACCGGAAAAGAATATCTGCTGTTGCTTAAGATAATCTTTCTGTGTTTCGATTGCTGAAGTATAATCCTGCAATACTGCCTTGGGAACATCTCGGATTACCTGTAACAACTGATTGCTTACACTCTGGACATCTTTGCCATCAGCTGGAGACGCATTGATAAAACTGTAATCTGTAATTCCAAAGTTTTCTTCCATCTGTTCGCCAGTCATAATCACACTCTGCGCATTTTTCCAGACTTCTGTATTCAGAAAACCTTTCTCCTGCGCCAACGGTCTGTTTACGATTGCCGCAATCTCAAACTCTTTCTCGATATAATTTTCTTCTCCACTTTGGAATTTTAACAGTTCATCTGTATAGTTCTCTCTCCCTGGTACACGAAGCGTAATCTTATCGCCCGGCTTCTTTCCGTAAAAATAGTAATTCCCCTGACCATCCATATTCGCCGTCACAATCACCCGGTTATTCTTTTTCATTGTTTCCGGCTGAATCTCTCCCTCCAGAATAAAATCCCGAAGCTGCTCTATCATCGCTTCATCGTAGCCATACACATTATATTTGATCCGATAAGTTCCATCTTTCTGCTGATTACAGATTCCATCATATCTCCGAATAAAATACGGCTCCTGATTTTGATATTTGAAATAATCACGCCAATCTTCCTCTGCCAAAAACTCATTTCCGGAAAGCTGCAATTCTCCCATCGTATACTTTGTCACATATACATCATCTGTTTCCGGCATATTTTTAATCTTATCTGCTGCCACCTCAGGAATCATATCTTTCAACGAATCGGATTTTAAAGAAATACGGTATTCCGAACCAAGCCCATCATCCGACATTAACGAAAGCTCTGCGTGAACTTTCAAATTTTCTACCATATAAGTTGTACATAAGAAAATACAACCACCGATAGACAAGGATAATAAAATTCCAATCACTTTCCGCTTATTGGCAAACATAAATTTCCGCACTACTACATTCGCCATATTTACATTTCGCAGAGCATATATTTTCCTTCTTTTTGTAAAAGAAGTATCTCCACTCATTACTGATTTTAACGAATGCTTTCGAAGCGAACGAACCACGATAAAGGCAACCAGCGCCAACGAAATCAGCAGAAATAGAAATCCAAATACCATTGCATCCACAGAAACAAAAAACTTTGCAGCATTTGCTCCTTCTGCCAACGTATGGTCGGCAACAGACAGACCAGTCTCTGCACCACTAATTCCTTTTCCACCAAATACACCGCTAAGCCTTTGATATACAAGGCTTAATATACCATTTCCTAAGAAACACCCTAACGGATACCCAATGAAAAATAATATCCAAAGTTCCCAAAGTAATGTACCGCCAATCTGCGCTTCACTGATACCTAATGTCTGCAACATTCCGTACTCAGAAGTTCTCTTCGATACAGAAATACTAAATACACTATATACTACAAAAAGGCTGAACAGACATAACAGGAAGATCATCCCGTTATAAGCCAGATTGTAGTCACTCTGTAATTTCAAAACGATATAAGTGAAATTTCCTTCTTCATTGGTCAGACCAAATTTCACAATTTCATAGATGCTGCTTGGTGCTTCTCCACCAAGATACTGTATTACTTCATCATTTCCGGCTACTGCTTCAGATAATAATTTATGTTCCTGTAAAAAAGCATCCAACTGTTTATATAACTTCTCATCTTCATTAAAAGTGAGATATAAAAACGTCTGACTTCCTCGCCCTTTAAAAGAATCGCTTACAAAAACTTCCATTTCACTGGAGCTTGCCGCCCATTCGCTTTTCAGAACACCAGTAACAATATACTCTTTTTCTCCAATGCGAAGGGTATCTCCTAAATTTCCTGAAAACCCAAGATTACTAAGCACATATCCATCCGCTGCAATTTCATTCTCTTTCTCCGGGAATTTTCCCTCTAACAAATCTCTGTGCGCTATTTGACGATAAGTTTCATCGGAATGGATAAAACAGATCATAAATTCTTCTGCCGCAACATCACGAATTTCCATCTTTCCACACTGCTTAAGCGTATATCCTTTCCCTTTCTCACCGCTTTCTACAGAATTAAAAAGTTCCTTGTCCGTTTCTATATAATAATGCCAGTCTCCGTAAATCGTCTTGCTGTTCGCCAGATCACTTTTCTGACTGCTGTAAATCAAAGAAGAAATCCCTGAAAGCAATGACGCTGTTAATAAAATACTTGCAAAGATAGCAAGCGTCTGGCTTTTGTAATAGCGCATATATTTCCATGCCAATTTTAACATACCGCATCACCGCCTTTTGCCGGAAATCTTCTTTTTCCCGTAACAATCTGACCATCTTCGATATGAATTACTCTGTCGCAAGTCTGTGCAATGGCTTCATTATGCGTTACCATGAGAATCGTCTGATTATACTTGCGACAACTCGCTTTTAATAATCCCATAACCTCAATGGTTGTAGCTGAATCCAAATTGCCTGTCGGTTCGTCGCAAAGCAGAATGCTCGGCTTGTTTGCCAAAGCTCTGGCGATTGCAACTCTTTGCTGCTGACCGCCGGATAATTCGTTTGGATATTTCTTACGCTTTTCCCAAATACCCAGTTCCCGTAACAATTCTTCGATATATTTGCGATTGATATGTTTTCCACGGTCAAATGTAACCGGCAATGCCACATTATCATACACATTCAATACAGGCATCAAACTGTAATTTTGGAATACAAATCCGATATTTCTTCTGCGGAAAATTGTCAGTTCTTTTCTTGACAAAGAACCAATCTCTTTATTCTTTATGAAAATCTTTCCGCTTGTGGGATTATCCAGACCACCAATCAAATTAAGACAGGTAGATTTACCCGAACCAGATGTTCCTACAATAGCAACAAACTCGCCTTCTTCTACTTTTAAATTGATATTCTGTAATGCCTTTACCTGATTGTTTTTTTCTCCATATATTTTCTCAGCATTTTGTAATTCTAAAATACTCATCCGTCATCACTCCTCTTTTCCTGATACAGCCATTATAGCGTCTGTATCTTGCAATTTCTTTACAAACGGATGATTAGTTCTTACAGTTCTGTAAGAACACAGAAAAACAACTGCCCTTTCCATACTCGGAATCTACTGTGATATATCCTTTCTCTTTTTCCAAAATCAGATTAGAAAGATATAAACCAATACCGGAACCTTCCATATTCTCGACTTCCGGACTTCTATAAAATCGTTTGAATATATCAGTCATTTCCTCCTGCTGGATACCACGCCCATTATCTGCAATCTGAATCTCAGTGTATAAATCATAACTTTTTACGCAAATGGAAATGGTTCCTCCTCTATCGGTGTACTTAACAGCATTTTCTAACAAATTTACAAATACTTCTGCTGTCCATTTACGATTATGATACAATAATCTGTCCTCAAATGGTTCCAATGTGAAATTGATTTCTTTGTTCGTGAGTTTCTCATAAATCGTATCTGCTGCATCTAAGATTGTCTGTTTGATTCCTATGGTTTCCACTTCAAAACCGTCGATATTTTGTTCTAACCTTATCATCTTCGATAAAGACTCCACAATCCAGCTCAGTTTATCCACCTGCCGCTGCATTTTTTCAGAAAACAATGTTTTCCGTTCTGGTGTAATTTCCTCTTTACTTAAGATTTCTGCATAGAGAGAAATATTCGCTAAGGGCGTTTTTAATTGATGAGACATATTAGATACCAGACTTTTCACCTGCTCTTTTTCTTGTTCGGCACTATTCACGTGATTATCAAGCACTTCCTGTATCTGCTTGATTTTACTGACAAGGGCAGAATATTCTCCTTCTTCCATATCAGAGTCTGCAATCATTTCCCGATTTAACACACTGTCCAGCAAACGGTCAATCAAGCGATATGTTTTCCTTTTTTGATATATGCTATATCCAATCGACAAACACAAAAGCACTGCTAATAGTATCGTAATCCACATCTCTTTATTCCTTCCAGATATATCCGATTCCATGAACGGTTTGAATCCATTTTGGTTTCGATACATCATCCTCTATCTTTGTACGAAGTCTGCTGATATTCACAGACACTGTATTGTTATCTACATACTTTCCATCACTATCCCATATTTTCGCTAAAATCTGTTCTTTAGAAAGGATATGGTTCTTATTCTCAACCAAATACAATAACAGCCGATATTCCAATTTACTGAGTGAAATCTCTTCGCCTCGTTTATATACTTTACAGACACCCCGGTCTATACTTAATTCTCCTGAGATAATTTTCGTACTTTCCGATTTTCCCTGAAGAATCCGCTTCATTCTTGCTTTTAATACTCCAAGAGAAAATGGTTTTGACAAGTAATCATTTACGCCTAATTCCAAAGCCTTTATCTCATCCAGCTCTGTATCGCGAGCTGTCAGCATAATAATTGGAATATTGCTGTAAATCCGAACCTCTTTGCAAAGTTCAAACCCTGTTCCATCCGGTAAGTTGCAGTCAAGAAGAACCAGATCACAGCCTCCTTTCTTTATTTCCTGTAAACCTTCCTTTTTGGTTTCTGTCTCTATTACATCATATCCATCACTTGAAAAAGAGAAGGAAAGACCTTCTCTTAAATCACTGTCATCTTCAACAATCAGAATTTTATACTTTCCCATCATATATTTCCTTTATTGCTTCACACAAAATACCTTTTTTACTTTACATACAATTATACAGCAACCACCTTCATTGTAAAGCAAAAGCAAGGTAATCGTGCACGATCGTTTTGCATCGAGTAGGAGGGAGCGACTAACTCCCGTCCTCTCACACCACCGTGCGTACGGT